>JBBRIK010000467.1:0-5346 GCA_038221045.1 Gemmatales bacterium | reverse complement strand
ACCTCACCAAACGCGAACCGTGGTGGCATCCGCAATTCGAGCCGATTCCCTGTGTCACTTACGCCGACTTCGACACCTTCATGGGCCACGAAATCGCTCGCGAAATTCACAAGTCCCAGGTGGCCGGGCATCCGCTCATGCTGATTCTGCCGGTCGGCCCGATGGGCATGTATCGCTGGACGGTCTACTTCCTCCGCGAGTGGGGCGTCTCCTGCGAGCACGTCCACGGCTTCAATATGGACGAATGGTCCGACCGCGACGGCAACACGCTCCCCTCCAACAACCCCGGCGCATTCCAGTACGCCATGGAACAGGCCCTCTACGGTCCCCTCGGCACACAAACCGTGCCGAAGAAGCAGCGTCATTTCGCTCTGAAGAACGAGTTGCCGACCTATGCTCAGCAGATCGGCGACCTGAAGAAGCAGGGAGCGAAACTGCTGACGGTCTTCGGTATCGGCCGGGTCTGTCACATCGCCTTCTGGGAGCCGCACTTTGCCGCCGAGTTCAAGAGCGAGGACGAGTGGAAAGCGCAGACGCATCGCCTCGGCGCAAGGCTGCATCCGCTGACGATCGAGCAGAACGCCCTGACAAGTTTCAAGAGCCGGACGACGCTGGTTCCCGCGTGGGCAAACACCATCGGGCCGGCCCTGTTCCTGGCGGCGGACCGCATCATCGGCGGTGCCGACGGCGTCTTCAATCGCGGTATGCAGTGGCAGGGCCTGTCGCTGCGGATGACGCTGCATCACGAGCCGACAATGTGGATTCCGAGCAGCTTCATGCCGACGCTGCCGGGCCGGCTGTTCTATATTCAGGAGCTGCGCGGGCCTCTCGTCGCGGATTGTCATTGAAGGCGAGCGGGGCCAGTAATGGCCCCGGTAACATCGCGCTACCGGGGTCATTACTGACCCCGCTCGCCTGGGTCACTGCGCCTTCTTCACCTGTTCGTGCGCCGCCTTGACGATGATCTCCTCAACCTTCATCCCCCATACGGTCGGCAGACCGTAGTAGATCATCGCGCCGGCACCCTCGTAGCCACCCTCCTTCAGGACGCGCAGCGAGGGGATGTACGCCATCACGTCATTCGCGTAGCCCATCACCCACGTCGTCTCCGCGCCCAGTTCCTTCTTCAGCCGCAGCGCGTAATCGACCACGACTTCGCCGCCCAGCGTCACCAGCGCCGGCCCCTCGCCCAGCTTCCACACCTGCACCGGATACGGATAGACGCCGCGCAGCGATCCCTTCGCCTTGATCTCTTCCAGCAGGGCCTTCGCCCGCGCCGCGATGTACTTGTCTTTCGACAGCGAATCTTCGACGATCTTCTCCCGCGACGGCAGGTCGCCAAAGGGCAAATCGACCTCGGCATACGACGCCGACAACTTGCCCTCAATGGGTTTCATCTTTGTCTTGAGGACCGTCTCGACGCCGTCGGCGAGCATCTGGCCGTACTTCTCCGCCAGCGCCACTTTCCGCCGCGGCAGCGGGTTCTGATCGCCGCCGCAGCCGGCCCAGAACAGCGCCGTCGCTCCCGGATGGGCCTTCTCCAGGGCCAACTGCGCGAAGCCGGGATAGTCGCCGCTCCACTCGTAGAACGACAGCACCGTCGCATGACAGGCGTAACCGAAGACGATCGCCTTGACCTTGTCGTCGCCATCCGTCACGCGGAGTACCGGCACCTGATGATCGACCGGCCCCTTGAGTTCTCCCGCCTCTTTCAGTTTCGGTACGTCCGCCTCCTTGTTGGTCCGGCGATTGACCGCGAACGTCGCCGTGCCATTGCCCCAGGCCAGTTTCGCCGGGGCCAGCGCCTTGAAAGCGTCGTCCGCCACGGCGAGCAGGTTGCTCTTGAGCTTGTCTCGATACTCGATGATCGCCTGCGTCTGCTTGGCGTCCAGGCCATACATCATATCGAGGTTGCCGCGAATGACGGGGCCGGTGTGCGTGTGCGACACCGATAGAACAATCGCCTCGCGCGGCAGCTTGTGCTTCTTGCCGAGCGCTTGACACACCTCCACCGAGAGGTCGCGCGGAATGCCGACAAGGTCCATCGTGATGAGGACAAAGCGCTTGCCCTGTTCGTCTTCGAGGGCGAGAGCTTTCGTCCACAGATCGTGCAGGGTTCCCTCGGCGGGCTTGTCGCGGCCGGCGTAGCCGGACATCCACATCGGCTTTTCCGGCGTGATGCGGACGCTCGCGGCACCTGCTTTCCAGCCCGCCTGAAGACTCGAAACCAGCAGCAGCCAGAGCAACGCGGCGCGAACAAACATGGAGAGGCCTCCAAAGACGGTAGCGATGGCGGAGGAAAGTGGTATCATACGCGCCTTGCTCGAATTTCGCGAAACGGAAACACCCCCAGGACTCTCCCCATGAAACGCCTCCTTGCCGCTCTCGCGTTGCTCGTCGTTCTCTCTCCACTCCACGCCGACGACAAGAAACCTCTTCGGGCCGGCATCATCGGCCTGGACACCTCGCACGTCGTCGCCTTCGCCGGGCTGCTCAACAATCCGAAGGCGAAACCCGAGGTTGCCGGCGTTCGCATCGTGGCGGCCTATCCCGGCGGCAGCCAGGACATTCCCTCCAGCCGCGATCGCCTGAAAGGTTTCACCGATACCCTGCGCGACAAGCATGGCGTCGAGATCGTCGATTCGATCGAGGATCTGCTGAAGAAGGTCGATGTCGTCTTTCTGGAGAGCGTCGATGGCCGGCCTCACTTCGAGCAGGTCAAGCCGGTCCTCAAGGCACACAAGCCTGTCTTCATCGACAAGCCCGTCGCCGGCTCGCTGGCCGACGCCATTCGCATTTTTGATCTGGCGCAGGAGACCGGCACGCCCGTCTTCTCCAGTTCATCGCTGCGTTTCAGCCCCGGCATTCTCGGCATGCGCGACGATCCGAAGGTGGGCAAAGTCCTCGGCTGTGCCATTCATGGACCGTGCGAACTCGAGCCGCACCATCCCGACCTGTTCTGGTACGGCGTTCACGGCGTCGAGATGGTCTTCACCATCATGGGGACTGGCTGCGAGACGGTCGCCCGTGTCCACACGAAGGGGAGCGATCATGTCACGGGGACGTGGAAGGATGGCCGGATCGGCAGTTTCCGTGGCATCCGCACGGGAGCGAGTGGTTACGGCGGACTCGTCTACGGCAGCAAGAGCGTGACGCCGACGGGAACGTACGCCGGCTATGAGCCACTCGTGGTCGAGATCTGCAAGTTCTTCCGGTCGGGGAAACCTCCCGTCAGCGCAGAGGAGACGATCGAAATGTTCGCCTTCATGGAGGCCGCCGACGAGAGCAAGCGAAAAGGCGGCGTCCCGGTAAGCGTGGCAAGCGTCATCAAGAAGGCAAGAGACGAGATCAAGGCGAAGTGACCCCCCCCGCGCACTTCGACTTGTCGTTTCGCCCTTTTTCTTCTCTCTTGCTATCTATCCATCCGTCCACTATTATGAAGAAAGGATTCCTTTCGTTGCATTGCGCGTGCGCCACACACACCCTCGCGCCGATTTCCGTCCGGGGTGCGCGCTTTCCCTGTCTGCCAGGACCAAGCCGCGTTCCATCTCGACAGCCCAAAGGTTACAATTCCTCACACACCCTTGCCGCGCACCTGGAAGGATCCCTCACTCGATCCAGCGAGGCACTGACGTGGCCCGTCCGCTCTTTCTGCTCAAACTGCTGATCCGCTCCGGCCTGGCTCGCCATCTGCCTGGCATGAAACGCCTGGCCGACGGAGGCGCGGACTTCCTCCATTACTACAGCAATCGCGTCCTCGGCTCCGCGCGTGGCGACCTGTCGCAGGTCGCCCAACTCTTCGAGTCGCCGCCGCCGGACGTCATCGATCTCTCCTACAGCGTGCCGCGCGTCGAGGGCGTCTCGAGCGCCCTGCCGCGCCAGAACAGCGAACGTCGCGGCTGGCCTTCGCCGTGGGGCCTGCCGCAACTGCGCGGCGCCGTCGCCGAGAGACTGCTCGGCGAACAGCAACTCGCCGTCAGCCCGACCGATGAAGTTCTCATCACGTCCGGGGCCGCCGGCGCGCTGCACACAGTCCTCGACGCTTTTGTCAACAAGGGCGATCGCGTCGTCCTGCTCGATCCGTCGTCGCCCCTGTTTGGACTCTCGCTGAAGACGCACGGAGCGCGGACGCGCTGGCTCTACTCGTGGGTCGAGGACGGGCGGACACGATTCCGCCTCGACGAACTGGATCGAGCGTTACGGGGCGCGAAGATGATGATCCTGGCGTCGCCGGGCAATCCCGGCGGGGGCATGATCGCACCTGAGGATCTCGAACAACTCGCCTGGTGGGCCGAGAAACGTGACGTTCTCCTGGTCAGCGACGAGTGTTTCGCGCCCTTTCGCTACGAGGGTGAGGGGCTGAGTCTCGGCACCCTGGCCCGCGCTCACCGGCGGACCCTGACCCTTGGCAGTGTCAGCAAGAGTCATGGCCTGGCCTCGCTGCGTGTCGGCTGGCTGGCGGGGCATCGGCATCTGGTGCGCGCCTGTCAGGTGAGCGCGGCCCTGCGGATGACGACGGTTTCGTCACTGGCGCAGCAGGTGGCCGCGACGGCCCTGCGTCAAGCGCCGGAGACATTCGCTCCTCTGGTCAGTGAGTTGGCCGCGCGCCGGCGTTACGCTTACGAACGACTCCAGGCGATGGGATTGAATCCCGCCTGGCCGATCGGGGGCTTCTTCTTCTGGTTGCCGGTCTGGGAAATGGGCCTCTCGGGACGCGAGTTCACGGATCGCCTGCTGGAGCAGAAGCGCGTGCAAGTGACGCCGGGCGAGTTGTTTGGCCCGAGCGGCCTGGGCTATGTACGCATCAGTTTCGCGACGGAGGACGGCCGGCTGCGCGAAGGACTCGGACGCATCGCGGAGTTCACCGGACGGTTGCAGGGAGACACGGCGAGGGAACAGAAAAAGGCAGCGTGAGGAGGGCGGAGGATGAGCGTGGCGACGAACGACTGCCTGCCGCTTGCGGCTTAGCGAACTCCCCGCTACGCCGCAAGCGGCAAGAGAGTCTTCCATCGTACTTCAGAGATACTCTTCGCGGACCGGCGTGAAGATGTCGATGGCCCGAGCCGGCCCATCCAGGGCGATGACCTTGTGCTTGACGCCGCCGGGGATGCACCAGACGTCGCCGGCCACGAGAACTCTCTCCTCCTCGCCGATGATGAAGCGGACGCTGCCGGAGAGGAGCATACCGACTTGCTCATGCGGATGGGCGTGTTCCTCGACGACGGAGTTCGGCTCCAGATCGACGATGGACACCATCGACTTCTCGCCGGCGCAGGTGCGGATATGGACGCCGGGAAAGATGGTATGTCGGCCACACTCGGCAGAGGTCGGGAAGTAGCGGCTCAT
>JBBRIK010000466.1:0-5347 GCA_038221045.1 Gemmatales bacterium | reverse complement strand
GGGTGATCAACTCCAAGGTGTTGTCGCTCAGGTTGCGGTAGGTCTCGTCCAGGAAGGTCGAGTAGCTCTCGATGATTGCTTCTAGAATCTCATGCGAGTCTTCCTGCACCTTGGTCCGGAAGGAGAGATCGATGATGTTGTTATTGCCCCCAGGCCCTTTGTTGCGTGCCACGGTCAGAGCGGCGGCAATCGTCTCGGCTGGCTCGACTTTCTCTTCAGCGAGGGTTTGCAAGGCGCCCAGGTTGCGTTTCTTGACGGCCCGATCGAGGATCAGGGGACTTTTGATCAGAACCAGGTGCGTCGCGACATAATCCTCAATCGACACCTGGCGGTTTTCCACTCCGGTTATCGCATCGGGCCGTTTCTTGACCACGAGCACCTGGCTCTTGGACTCGTACACAGGAGCGGCTTGAACATAGTAGAGCGCGCCCAGGACGATCCCCAGTACCACCCCCAGGCCCACCAGGGCTTTCCGTTGCCAGGCGATCTGCAACAAGGAGGGGCCGATTCGACGGCGCGCGGATTCGGGCAGGTCCGTCTCCGTCTCGTGTGTGTCGTATTCCATGGACGTCGCCCTCCCTTGGCCCAGTGCCTATCCCAGTACTTCTTCGGTCTCATTTCCCCGCGCTGGCGAGGCTTCCTCGGCCTCGCCCCGGCGCGGAATCCGCGCCAGACGGTAACGATGCGGAGCGGGCAGCGGCGAGTGTCTGTGCGGACGCTCCTCCCCTGCGTCCCCAGGGAACGGAACGAGCCGTTTGCCCAGGAGGACCAGAAGGGCGTCTTCCAGGTATTCCACCAGCTCAACCGCCTCCGCCATGGCCTGCCGGGCGGGCTGGCCGTTCTGGCGGCCCCATATTTCCAGCCGTCCCAGCGATTGTCCTCCCGCCATCAGCGCGACCTCGGTCCGCCACAGCGGCGTCTCCTCGGACTCCTTGCCCCGGCAATCCCAGCAGGCGTGGTAACCTTCCTGGATGGCAGGAGCGTTGACATTGAGCCGCAGCATGACGACGTTGAGACGGCAGGCACAGCCGAGCAACTCCTCCCAAAGTTCCTGCCAGTTGGCGGAGCCTTGCAGGCGGACCATGATCTGCCGGGCGCTGCTTCCGCGTCGTCGCGGCCAGTAAGAGTTCGCATGGGTCAGCAGCAGCCTGCCGAGCAGCATCATCTCGGTGTGGCCGAAGAGGCGGGTCGCGATCATGATGCCCACAACCATAACGGCCGCGAGGACGGCAAAGAGTTCATTCCGCAGAGCCAGGCTGCTGAGCACTCCGAATACAGCCAGGAGGCAGAACAAAGACACGGAAAGAAGAACCTGCCTGTTGGAAAACCCATGACGGAGCAGACAGTGGTGCAGATGGGCGCGATCGGTAGTATAGATGCTTCGCCCGGTGAGCTTACGGCGGATGATTGCGGCCAGGGTGTCAAAGAAAGGGACGGTGAGCAAGGCCAGCGGCGCGGCCAGGGCCACGGTGGCTGGCCCCTTGAGCGAACTCTGGATGGCCAGGGTGCCGACCGCCAGGCCGATGAGCATGCTGCCGCAGTCGCCCAGGAAGATCGATGCCGGCGGAAAGTTATAGCGCAGGAAGCCGAGCAACGCGCCAGCGAGAGCAACGGCCACACAGGCGGCGGCCCACTGCTCCGCGAGGACTGCCATGGCCGTGAGCGCCAGGGTGACGATCAACCCCACCGAACTGAGCAACCCGTCCATGCCGTCGATCAGGTTGAGGGAGTTGATCGCCCCCAGTAGCCAGAGGACGGTACAGGGGACGGCCAGCAGGCCCAGTTCAATCTCCCAGCCGAAGACGTGGACGCTCGACACCACCACGCCAAAATGGAGCAAGACCGCGATGGCGAGGAGCTGGCCGCACAGCTTGTGCCGCCCGCGGAGATATCCGTAATCGTCGGCCACTCCCACCAGGCAGATAATGGCCCCGGCCAGAAGGAGACCGAGCAGGCCGCGTCCCTGCGTCGCCAGTTCCTCGCGGAGGGGGTTGGATATCAGAAACGCGGCCGTGAGTGCGGATGCGCAAGAGACGTAGATGGCCAGGCCGCCGGCCAGGGGCATGACCCGCGCGTGCAACTTGCGCCGGCCGTCGGGACGATCGAGCAGCCCGCTCCAGGCTGCCAGGGCGCGAGCGACCGGAGTGAGCAGCAGACAGAGTCCGCAACTGCCGGCCAGGAGAATAAGCAAGGTTGTCATGGACGAGTTACCTTGACGGTCCTGTTTCCTGATACACGATCCACGGTCCTTCCACTTGGCCGCACCAAGCTGGTTCGGCAGGGGTTCACAAGCCAAAGCCGGAGACGAATCGCCGGGTCAAATAGTACGGAGAATGACGATCGCCCGCGGAGAGCAGACGAACCTGTCGTCTATCCCTGGGGGACGTTGTCGGGGGAACGGCGCTCACCGATGTGGAGCAAGCGCTGGAGGAGATGATTGGTGTGAGGCCCCATTCTCGCCGCGAGCGAGACATTGGAAGCCAGTGCGGGCAGCAGGGGAGACATCGGTTGCTCGTCCATGAGTGAACCCCCAAGGAACAATCCGTTGACCTGGGAAGTTAAAGTCCATGAGCCGGCTTTAGCGGGTTACGGCAGCCAACTCTGTCCTAATGATTTCAAGAGGATAGATAACTCCCGTTATCCGGTCAAGCCCACTCGGCAGCGGGCGAGGGACAATCGGTTACGGCCTGCTCCCTGGAAGCAGGCTGGTTCCACTCTTCGACGTGATTGTGGGCCGCCGGTGTGGTAAAATCCGCCTACCGGGCGGGCAACGAAATTGGACTCCTGCCCGGCACACACTCCTCTCAACTTCTGGGCCAGCAACGCTCATGAAATACGCCATCTGCAACGAGACTTTCGAGGGCTGGGGCCACCCTCGCGTCTGCCGCTACATCGCGGACCTCGGCTACACGGGCCTCGAAATCGCTCCCTTCACCCTCGCCTCGCTCATCACCGACGTCTCCCCCGATCGCCGACAGCAAATGCGACAAGAGGCCGAGGACAACGGCGTCGAAATCGTCGGTCTGCACTGGCTCCTCGCCAAAACGCAAGGGCTACACCTCACCTCGAACGACTCCGCAGTCCGCCAGCGGACGGCGGAATACCTCGTCGAACTGGCGAAATGCACCCACGACCTCGGCGGCGATCTCATGGTCTTCGGCTCGCCCGCCCAGCGCCGCATCCCCGCCAACACCTCGCACGCCCAGGCGACCGATAACGCGCTCGACACCTTCCGCCGGGCCGCGCCCGGCATCGCGGACCAGGACGTGCGAGTCTGCCTTGAACCGCTGTCACCGCCGGACGCCGACTTCATGAACACGGCCCGCGAGGCTGCCGCCATCCTCGATGCGCTCGCGCATCCCAGCTTCTGCCTGCACCTGGACGTCAAGGCGATGTCCACCGACGAGGCCCCGGCTACGGAGTTGATTCGCCGTCACATCTCCCGGCTCGGCCACTTCCACGCCAACGATCCGAACCTGCGCGGCCCCGGCTTCGGCGCCGCCGACTTCGTGCCGATCTTCAAGACGCTCCTGGAGGTGCGCTATCAGGGCTGGGTGTCCGTCGAGGTGTTCGACTACACGCCTGATCCCGAGACGATTGCCCGCGAAAGCCTCCGCTACATGCGCGAGTGCGAACACAAAGCAAAGAACTGACACCGAGACGAGAGTGAAAGAACGAGAAAGGGATCGGACCGCCATGAAGGGATTATTCAGGCTCGGGTTTCTCACTTCTCTGTGTCTCTGGGCCTCTGTGGCCGGGGCTTCCTCGGCGCTCGAAGTCGGCTTCGGCGAAGCGGATATTTCGCCGAAGCTCGGCGACAAGCCCGTCTACATGGCTGGCTTCGGCCAGAACCGCAAGGCGACGAAGGTTCACGATCCCCTCTTCGCTCGCGCCGTCGTCCTCAAGGACGACAAGAAAACGCTCGCCCTCGTCTCCGTCGATCTCGTCGGCTTCTTCAACGCCAACGTCCGCAATGTCCGTCAACAACTGCCCGGTTTCGATCACGTCCTCGTCTCCAGCACTCACACGCACGAGGGGCCGGACACCCTCGGATTGTGGGGGCCGAATCCCTTCGCCAGCGGCGTCGATCCGGTCTACCTCAGGAGCGTCGAGGACAACATCGTCAAAGCGGTCAAGCAGGCTCAGAAGAATTGTGCCGCCGTCGCTGCCCGCATCGGCAGCGTCAAGGCGCCCGAACTGCTGCACGACGCTCGCGAACCCTACGTCAAACACGATGAGTTGATCGTCCTGCAATTCCGGTCGATCAAAGAAGACAGGCCGGCTGGCATCGTCGTGCAGTGGAACTGCCATCCCGAGACACTCGACGGTAAGAGTACCGAGATCAGTTCCGACTACGTCGGCGTCACAGTCCGGGAGCTGAAGGAGAAGTATCGCTGTCCCATCGCCTACTTCACCGGCACCGTCGGCGGACTCATGACGACGATGCACGTCGATATCAAGGACAGGGCCGGGAAGCTTTTGCCGGAGGGATCGTGGGCCAAGACGGAGCGTTACGGCGTCCTGCTGGCGGAGACGGCCAGCAAGACGATCGAGGAGGCCAAACCGCTGAAATTGACGCCGTTCGAGGTCCGGAGCCGGGACGTGTTCCTGCCGATGCAGAATCCGCTCTATCAACTGGCCCGGCAACTCGGCACGCTCAAGCGCGACGCCTATCTGTGGAAGGGCGATGACAGCAAGGCGGAGCCGGCCTCCGCCGACGAGACGATGAAGCCGCTCGCTCTCCGGACGGAGATCGGGTATCTACGCCTGGGAGAACTGGACGTGGCCTCGATTCCCGGCGAGATCTACCCGGAGTTGATCCTCGACAAGGTGCAGACGCCCGCCGATCCGGGAGCGGACTTTCCCGATGCACCCGTCGAGCCGGCCATCTACAAACAGATGAAGGGCCGCTATCGCATGGTCCTCGGTCTCGCCAACGACGAGATCGGCTATATCATTCCGAAGCGACAATGGGACGAGAAAGCGCCGTTCTGTTATGGACGCAAGAAGGCGCAGTACGGCGAGAAGAACAGCGTCGGTCCCGAGACCGCTCCCGTGTTATGCAAGGCGTTCGCGGAACTGACCGGGAAGAAGTGACGTTGCCAGGAGGATCCTTGAATGTCCATGCCTCCGCTCATCACGGTGCAGCAGCACATCCTCGAGCAGCAGCGGCGGCTCTATCCCAATGCGAGCGGCGAGTTCTCCTGGCTTCTCTCCGGCATCACGCTGGCAACGAAGATCGTCGAGAGCCGGGTGCGCCGCGCCGGCCTGAGCGACATCCTTGGCTCGGCCGGCGGCGTCAACGTGCAGGGCGAGGTCCAGCAGAAACTCGACGTCATCGCCAACA
>JBBRIK010000465.1:0-5358 GCA_038221045.1 Gemmatales bacterium | reverse complement strand
CCCCCCCCCCCCCCCCCCCTCGCCTCGCCTACGAGTTTGCCCCACCTCCAGTCAGGGACTCGGCCGAATGCTCACGACTGAGACCACCTCGACAAAATGGGCCGGGAAGGGAATCCTGGTCCTCGTCACCCTGACCCTTTTCACCGACCTGGTCAGTTATGACCTCGTCGTGCCCATTCTCCCCGAGTACGCGCGCAACTGGAACATCAACGAGGAAGCGCTCGGCCTGCTGTTCGGCTTCCATCCGCTGGCACTGCTGTTGTCCATCCCGTTCGCCGCCTGGGTGTGCGATCGCTTCGGACCCGTGCGCGGGTTGCAGGTCGGCTGCGCCGGACTTTTCGCCAGCCAGGCACTCTTCGCGATTGGTGATGGCCGCATCATGCTCTTTGCGGCGCGCGGCCTTCAGGGAGTGTCAGGTGGCATAGCCGGGACGGCGGGCCTGGCCCTGCTCGCGGTCGCGTTTTCCGCGGAAAAGCGCAGTCATGCCCTTTGCACGGCCATGTCGGTGATGTCGTTGGGAGCGCTGGTGGGGCCGCCGCTGGGCGGTTTCCTGTTCACCTGGGGCGGGCCGGCCTGTCCGTTTATCGCGATGGCCGCCTGGTCCCTGGTCCTCGCCGTCGCCCTCACATTTCTCCCCGCGCACCGCTTCCGTACGTCAACTTCGGTACGGCCCTCCATCCTGTCCGGATGGAGAGATTACCTCGGCACGGTCGCCGTCGTCATGCTCGGCGCTGCGTTCATGAGTGCTCTGGAACCCACGCTTCCCCTTCATCTCGAAGAGCGATTTCGAGCCACTCCCTCGCAGTGTGGCTTGCTGTTCGGTCTCGCCGCGCTTGTGTACGGCCTCAGTGCGCCGCTGGCCAACTGGGCGGCGGAGCGCTGGGGGAATCGGCGCGTCATGGCCGGGGGAGTGAGCGTTTGCCTGCTGATCATGCCGCTGCTCGCGCTGCCGCATTCCTGGATCGGCGTTGCATCTCTCGTCGTCGCCTTCGGGGTCGGCTGTGCTTTCCTTCTCACCCCGGCCTTGCCCGAGATTGCCATCCTCTGCGAGAGAAGCAAACATCCCGCCTTCGGCGCGGCCTACGCCTCGTTCAATCTCGCCTATGCGTTCGGCATGTTTTTCGGGGCGGTCATGAGCGGATTCCTGAAGCAACATCTCGGCTTCGGCCTGGCCATGCTCGTCTTCAGCGTCCTGGCGGTCTTCGTCCTCGCCTTGCTCGCTGCCGGCCAGTGGAACGCGCTCCGCTGGCGCGTTGCGGCGAACCAGGGAAGTGAATCATAAACAGCCGGCAGGGAAGACGAGAACGCCTGGCTCGATGAGAGAAAAAAAATCGATTAAAGGGATAGAATCGACTTGACAATGCAGGAGAGACAGGGTAACATCTCCCTCATCAGTACGGCCTCTTCTATGTTCCGGCCCCGCCGTTTCGCTCCCGCGAACGGCGGGGTTTTTCTTTTTCCTGCCTCGATTTTGGCAGCTGCTCCACGACTTTCACGATTTTCCGGGGGTTGGGACTCCTAACCTCAACTTCTGGCCGGATCGGGAGTTGTGTTGCCGATAGCTGGCGACTGTGCGTCTGGAGAGAGAGGTCCCCCTTTCCCCCCGCGAAACCGCCCCTATAATGGCGTTGCCTGGATTCCTGGGCATCTCTCAACACATGACCTGCCTCACGGACAACCTCGACAGGATCTCTTTACCACCAATGTAGTGCAGGAACGTCTGCCGACGGAGCGTTCATCAAAGGAGTCTGTACATGCTTTCCCGCGACTGCCAGCTGGAACTGCAATCGACGTGGCTGCCGAACATCACCGACCCCGGACTCGACCGGCTCATTGAGTTGCTCGAACGAGCCAGTCCGCTGTTGATTCACGGCTGTTTTACCCGCGCCATTCCGATGGGCTGTCTGGCGAGCCACGTCGCCTGGAATCATCCGGAGACCGCGCATCTGAACCAGGATGCCGGGATCATGTGGCTTCACCATGTCGCCGGCCTCAATCCCGCCACGTCGCAGGTGTTGCGCGAATGGGACCGCTGCGGCGTCCGCGATCTGAGCGTTCGTCAGGAACTGCTCGACGTTTTTCGTGAGGAGAAAGAGCGCCGGCTCGGCACGCTGGTCGGTGAGCCGGCCCTGGTTGAAGTCTCCTGATCGAATTGACAGACCCACGAGTGTTCAGCAAGAGGAGGGCCAGTCGCCCTCCTCTTGCCGCTTGCGGCGTAGCGGGTTGCCCTCCATGCTCTCACGCATCCTCGAACCGGAAGTGATGGACACACGCCAGGAGGCCATCGACTACGATGAGATGGATCACGCGACGGTCAATCGCGTCTTCGTCGAGGACGTGTTGCGCGTCTGGGATGGCGGCACGCCGCTGCTGGACGCCGGCACCGGGACCGCTCAGATTCCGATCGAACTGTGCCGGCGCTCGGCTGCAACGGGAATTGTCGCCATCGACCTTGCCGAGCAGATGCTGCAAGTGGGCCGCGAGAATGTGAGGCGAGCGGGCTTCGCGGATCGCATTACGCTCGAACGGATCGACGCCAAGGCCATGCCCTACGCGGATGGATTCTTTCGAGCCGTCCTCTCGAACAGCATCATTCATCACATCCCGGCTCCTCTGAAGGTGTTTCAGGAGATGAAGCGCGTGGCCGGCTCGCCGGGCGTGCTGTTCGTTCGCGATCTGCTGCGACCGGACGATGCCGCCTCGTTGGAGCATATCGTCAACACCTACGCTGCGGGGGCGAACGAGCATCAGCGCGCCATGTTCGCCGATTCGCTGCATGCTGCGCTAACGCTGGCCGAGGTGCGAGCGATGGTGCAGGAAATCGGCTTTGATCCGGAGAGCGTGCGCCAGACGAGCGACCGTCACTGGACCTGGACCGCCCGCGTCTGAAAGCGACCTTCCGCGATGGCTATCTTCTCCTTCCTTGAAACGCTGGGACATCACGTCCATTTCGCCTGGCGCGCTTTGGTCAGCCTCCCTCACGCGCTTTTTCGCCGCCCCGGAGCGCTGCTCGTCCAGCTCCATCAGGTCTTTCTCGGCGCGCTCCCGCTCGGGCTGGCTGGCGGCATCGCCGTCGGGGCCGTCATCTGGATGCATGGCCGCAATCCGCTCAAGGCCGTTGGCGGTCCCGAGGCCGTCAGTGTGTTGCCTCAGGCAATCGCTCTCGTCGTCGTCCTTGAACTCGCACCCATCGTCGCGGGTCTGATCGTCGCCGGACGTTCGGGCGCGAGCCTCGGCGCGGAGTTGGGATCGATGCGCCTCACCGAACAGATTGACGCCCTGGAGATGCTCGGCCTCTCGCCGTTGCGCGAGCTGGTAGCGCCGCGTGTCCTGGCCTGCATGATCGCGCTGCCACTTTTGACGATCTTCATTATCGTCGCGGCCATGAGCGCGGGACTCGTCGCGGAATTGTTGGGGGGAAGCATGAGCGTGACGCAGTATCAGGTCGCGTCTCTGAAGCCGTTGAACTTGCGCGACGTGATCCCCTCGCTGTTGAAGACGGTCGCGTTTGGCTTTCTGATTGGTGTGACTGGCTGCCGGGAGGGCATGCATGCGGCAGGCGGCACGGAGGGCGTCGGCCGGGCCGCCACGCGAGCTGTCGTCGTGTCGATTTTCCTCGTGCTGGTCGCGGACGTCGTGCTGGTCTTGCTGACTCAGATGCTGCCGTGATTGGTCTACTCGCTACGCCGCAAGCGGGCGGCGAGGCCAGTAGCGCCACGCCAGTGCGCCAAGGATGAACACGCCGCCCGCGAACGTCCAGATCGACGGAGCCTCGCGCGCCACCAGATACGTCCACAGCGGATTCAGCAGCGGTTCCAGCAGCGTGATCGTTCCCGCCTCCTGGGGGCTGACACTCCGCAGGCCGCGAGCCATCAGGACGTAGGGAGTGCCCATCTGCACGGTGCCGAAGAGGACCAGGAGCACCCACTGAGCCGGAGTGGGCATCGGATCGAGCGGCAGCACGAACGGCAACAGCACCAGCCCGGCGATCATGTGATTGAGGACCGACAGCCAGACCGGCGAGCAGTCGCGCAGGACGCGTAAACATATCAGCACGCCAGCATACATGAAGCCGCTACCGAGGCCGAGGCCGACGACGTTGAGTTGCGCGTCTTGCCAGCCGCCCGCGACGATGATGCCGACGCCGATGATACCGACGAGGATCGATTGTAGGCTGCGGCGGTCGGCTGGCTCCTTCAGCCACCAGACGCAGGCGAGGAACATCCACATGGGCGCGGTGTATTGCAAGAGGATGGCGTCAGCCGCCGTGCCGCCGTGCATGGCCGCGACGAACATGTAGTTCATCGAGGCGAAGCAAAGGACCATGACGAGCATCAGCGGACGGAACGAGACATGACGTGGCCGAAGGAAACAGAGAAGGAACAGGCCGGCGAAGAGAGTGCGGAAGCAGGCCAGTTGCTGTCCGGCGAGTGGCGGTTCATCGAGTCCGAAGCCGGTGGGTTTGGTGAGCAGCTTGGTGAACGCACCGCTGAGGCTCCAAAGGATGGAGGCCAGCAGGATGAGGAGCCGGCCTCGATTCGCGGAAGGAACATCCGAAGGATTCGCCATCACAACTCGCTTTCTTGACGCGCCAACTACGCGGCGACTCCTGGAGACCGTTTCGCCCGCGAGCCGCGACGCTTGCGAGCCGCGACCGCAAGGGAGCGGCTTCTTCCAACCGCTTCCTTGCGGTCGCGGCTCGTTCCATCATCGCGAGCCTGAAGAAGCCGCTGTCGCCAACTCGGCTGAGTCAGGGAGACTCGTCGAGGCGACAGGCTGAGCGGGGTGAAGCATCTTGGGCAGCGGCTCTTCGGCCATGTGACCACGAGTTGGTTCGGGATGGATGATCGAACGTGTCGAAATTATCACAGGCCATCCCCAAAGAGGCAACGGTCTGTTGAGTAGCCTGTCAGCTTTCTCCATCAGAGTTCTCATGAAATCGCTGGACATCCGCCAAAGATTCATGATAGAGGGATGAGTAGGAACCAGATCCTGAGTAGAGGCGCAAGCGATGAATGTCATCCCGGTAGCGGTCAGTCTGATTCTTTGCGATCATGTCATCGTCGAGGAAGGAACGAGAAAGGTATCGTTAATTGGAACGTTCTCCCGGCTCACGCTGAAAGGCTTCCCAGGCCGTTCCCGGCCTTTCTCCGTGTTTGCTCTGTTCACGGACGGTCTCGGACAGGGTACAATAAGCCTGGGCTGTCGAACCTTTGGTTCCTGCCGCTCATTGTTTTTCATGCTGCAACCTTGTCTGATGGGGGTGGTCGGCAAGCCGGTTGATGCTCTTCCGCCGTCTTGCCTTCCTCGCTCCCAGCCGGTTGCACCACCTTCTCCTTGCTCTTGCCGAACACCTGC
>JBBRIK010000464.1:0-5359 GCA_038221045.1 Gemmatales bacterium | reverse complement strand
ATGAAATCTTCATGGCGGTCATTGGAGCCGGCCAAGACGGCGGGAGGACGCGAGACGAGGAAGCCGACGCCGGCCCCGCCGAATGCCACGCCGATAATCAGCCAGAACAGCCGTCCTGTATCCTTCATCGTCTTCGTCTCCTTCTCCCCGCCGTCAGAGAAGAGGCCATCCGCGCAAACGGCGGGCCGCTGAGCGCACTATAACATCCCTTCGCGGACAGGCAACCTCATCTCGTCGCGCTCCTCAAGGGAATTCTCATGTCGGAACAGACCGACCTTGAAGGCTGGGTGAAGAAATTACCCTTTCCTCTCCTCGCCGCCGCCGTCGTCGCAATCATCCTTGTCGTCGTCATCGCCGGCGCGATCAAGCAAGGCCCGGCGGATCAGCAAGACAAGAAAGACGGGCAAGACCCTGGCGTCTTGGCGTCAGCCGATGGCTATCTCTTCTGCTTCTGGAACGTCGAGAACCTCTTCGACGATCAGGACGACAAGCGATCGCCCGTGGACGAGAAGTACGACAACGAGTTCGCTCGCGACGAGAAACTGCGCAACACCAAACTGGGCAACCTGAGCAAGGTGCTGCTGGCGATGAACGGCGGCAAAGGCCCGGACATTCTCGCCGTCGCCGAGATCGAGAGCGATCGCGCGGCCGAACTCCTTCAGGAGCGTCTCAATAAGGACCTTCCCGCAGGGGCCGCACCTTACAAGTCGCGCGAGTTCAAGGAGCAGAAATCAGGCCGGCACATCGCCCCTGCCGTGCTGTCCCGTCTGCCGGTCAAGGGCAACCGCACCCGGCAAGTCGGCGAACACCATCACCGCATCCTCGAAGTCCATTTCGAGATCGAGGGCAAGCAACTCGTCGTCCTCGCCAGCCACTGGAAGTCACGCCTCGTCCGGCCCGGCGCTCATACGAGCGATGTCGAGGGACGGGCCAAATACGCCGACGTCCTCTATGGCCGATTCAAGGAAATGTACCTCAGCAACCCCGCGATCGATTTCCTCCTTTGCGGGGATTTCAACGACGATCCCGACGACGACAGCGTTGTGAAGCATCTGCGCGCCACGGGACAGCGCGAGGGGCTGACGGGGGGAGACGATCCGAAGCTGTTCAACCTTGCGGCGGGCAAGGACCGTGAAGTCTTCGGCACGCTCAGCCACAAGAATCGCTGGAACCTGTTCGATCAGATCGTCGTGTCGCCGGGTCTGCTCGACGACAAGGGCTGGACGTGCCTCCCCGAGACGTTCACCACGGAGCGGAAACAGATGGCCAATCGCCGGGGGCATCCGTGGAGTTTCGAGGATAATGACGCCGGACACAAGACGAAGGACACCAGCGAGCGCGGCTTCTCGGATCACTTCCCCGTGACGGTGCGGTTGAAGGTGCGCGAGTGATTCGGGCGGGCCGACATCATACGTCCTGATTGAGTTGTTCCTGCCATTCGTCGAGCAGGTTGCCGATGTCCCGATAGCCGAAGTCGAGGTTGGTCAGTTCGGTCGCGAACTCGATGGCGTTCCCCAGTTCGCCGGCGTCGGCGCAGCCCTGGGCAAGTTGGAAATAGAGTTCCTTGCGCGCCGCCACCTCACCCTGCGGCATGTTCTGCAGCGCCTCCTCGAAGTTGCGGCGCGCGAGCTTCCAGTTGTTGCGGCTCTTGAAGCAGTGGCCGAGATAGAGCAGCGACTTCCAGTGCAGTTTCGGATCGCTGCGGGCAGTCTGTAACTCGCGAATGGCCTCCTCGACCTGTCCCCCGCGCAGCAGCCGGACGCCCAGTTCAAAACGATGCGCCAGTTCCGTCGGATAGCGGTCGCTCTTGAGGCGGTACAACTCCATTTCGCGGGAGTTGATCTCCTTCAGCAGCCGGATGCGGATCCGGCGCAGTTCGTCGTCGGGATTCTCTTGCAGCCGTTCCTCGGTGATGACGAGGTTCTGGCGGAAAGGCTCGATCTCCAGGTCGGCCAGTTCGATGGCCAACTCGAAGTTCTTCCCCGTCGGCCCCATCCCCTTCGCCAGCAGAGCGCGAGCCAGATCGAGCTGGTTGTTCTTTCGAAAGAGACCGGCCAGTTGCATGTAAGCGTTGGGATTGGTCGGATCGGCATCGACCTTGGCCTTGAGGACGGCCACCTCGCGGGCGGCTCGCTTCTCCGAGGCGGAGGAGTCATTCTCGATCTCGGCCGTCTCGCGGTCGGCGGATGAGGCCGGCTCGTTCTTTTTGCGGCTCATCGAACCGGGACGTGGTGTCTCGTGTTCTGCCTCTTCCGAACGCGACAGGTTGCCCGAGGAACTGGAGACTGACGCCTCGTACTGTCCTCGCGCAATCGTCTCGCGGGCGGCCAGTTCCTGGGCCTTGCCTCCCGCCTCGTTGTCGCCCGGTTCGCCCTTGTGGATCAGCTCCCACAGGGCGGCCGCCTGGGTGAAGTTGCCGCGCCTCTCGTACAGACGGGCCAGGGTGCGGTTCAGCGTGCCGTCTTCCGGCGCCTTCTGCCGGGCCTGCTCCAGGTTCCAGACGGCCAGATCGAGCAGCCCCAGGGCATCGGCCGCCTGAGCCATCGCCATCTGCGTCCCGACCTCCCAGGGATTCCGCGTCAACACCTGCTCGCCCAGGTTCAGGACCGCGACGAAATCCTTCCCCGAGAGTGCGCGGCGCACCTTCGACCGAGTCCGGGCCGTCGTCAGCCAGGCCAGGCGCGAGCCGCGCAGGTTGTTCTTGTGTTTGAGCTTTTGCGTGCGCCGCAGCGCCTGCCGATAGATCAGGTTGGCCGGATCGAATTCGCAGCAGGAGAGCAGCAGACGAATGCCGTAATCGTAATCGCCGCCGGCGACGACCTGATTGGCTCGCTCGAACTGACCGGCCGCGATCTTGCGGTGTTCCGGGCTGGGAGCAGGTACACTGGAGGAATCTTGGGCCATGAGAAACGGTCTCGCGGCAACGGCGTCCATCGGGCAGTGACGAGTCGAACGGGGAGATATCGTCCCGCCGGACACGCCCGACTTCCGGCACGAGATAGAGTACTCTCCCCGGCGCGCAGGTCAAGCGGAGAGATCAGGACGGCCCTATTTCTGCAAAATGAGCTTATTTCTTCGGGTGATGCGAAGCCGATAGCGGACGCCGTCCAGTTCGATCCAGATTTCCCGTTTGCCCCGGAACAATTCCTCTGCCTGCACAACGTCGATCGACACCGCCACGGAAGACACTTCCGGGCCGTCCGTAACTGCCGGTTGCCGATTGTCCTTCTCGTCTGTCATGGTTTTTCTCACACAACTCAGGCGATCTGGATGTTCTATCTTTATTGAGACTTGATGTCAACATAGTGCATGTGGTCGCCAGATAAATGAGAGCCATGTTCTATTTTCTCGCATTTTGTTGGTTGACTCCCTGAGGCAGCCGGCCTAGCATGATCGCTGAATGAGAGACTGAGTCTCAAAACTATCGTTTCGAGGTTGCTTCGCCGCCGTCGTGGGCTTTCTGCCTCACATCCGTTCGCAATGCACCTCTCCTCGTTTCCGTTCCTTTAGGAGAGTGTCTTCATGCGCCGCGTTCGTCATTCCGCGTTCACGCTGATCGAGTTGTTGGTGGTCATCGCCATTATCGCCATCCTCATCGGCATGCTGCTGCCGGCCGTCCAGAAGGTGCGCGAGTCCGCCATGCGGGCTTCGTGCCAGAACAATCTCAAGCAAGTCGGCGTCGGCCTGCACAATTTCCACGACGGCACCGGGGCCTTTCCGACGGCCAACACTCGGACCTTCGGCAGCGCGTTCACCCAGATCCTGCCCTATCTCGAACAGGGAACGATCGAGCGACGCTACGTCTACAGCATGGCCCCCAATGCCGCTCCCAATACCAACGTGACTGGCCTGCGGATCAAGTCCTATCTCTGTCCCCAGATGATGGAGCCGGCGATAACTCCCTCCACAGCGGTCAGCAGCTATGCCGCCTGCATCGGCACCGGCTACGCCTGGGGACCGGGCCCCGATGACGGGGCTATTGTTCGCTACACGACCCGGTCCGGCGGAACGCGGATCGCGCAGATCACGGACGGTCTGTCGCAGACCCTGTTCGTCGGCGAAATGGGCTTTCAGTTGAAGGACTACCTCTACTCGTCGGGGCCGAACGCCGGCCAGGTGCGCGGCGGCAATACCTCGTGGCCGTGGGGCTATGCGAGTTACAGTTTCGGCAGCACGCTCGTGCCGATGAACACGAAAGTCCATACCAACCCTGCCGGCCTGATCGGCAGCGGCTTGCACGGGTTCCGCAGCGATCATCAGGGCGGCTGTAACTTCCTGTTCGGCGACGGCAGCGTCCACTTCATCCACGAAAGTATCAGCCTGGACTCCTATCGCGCCCTGGGCAGCGCCGCTGGCAACGACGTCATCCGCGACGACTTCTGAATGGAGGCAACCACGATGGCCACTCGGATTTTGCTTCTGCTGGCGCTTCTGCTGGCTGTGGGATGTTCCCGAGATAAAACAAAGGAAGGGCCGGCCCCCGCGAAACCCGAACGTCTACCCGCCGAGGTCGAGAAAGGCCCGGAGGATGCGATTCCCTTCCACTCCCGTCCGCGTAAACCCTGACCGCCGATTCAAGGAGATACTCATGAAACAGGCACTGACGAGCGTTCTCTTCTTTCTCCCCCTGACCCTTACCGCCGCCCCGGAGAAGGGCGAGCGGAAGGAATCCTCCGAGGCGTCGAAGATGCTGGCTGACGCTCGCGCCGCGCGGGCGGAATGGTCCGGCTTCACCGGCTTCTCGGCCGACGTGGAGGTCAACGTCGAGGGCAAGATCCACAAGGGCAAGGTGGACGTCGATCACAAGGGGAAGGTGCAGGTGAGCGGCCTCGGCGATACGGCGGTCGAGAATCAGTTGAAGCGTCAACTCTCGTCGATCGTCGGTCATCGTCTCGCGGACGGCGGCGAGCAGAAGACGCCCTGCGCCTTCGGCGATGAGGACGCTCATCATCCGCTGGGCCGTGCTATCGAGGTGCTCAACGACGAGTTCCATTCGAGCTATCGCATTCGCGATCGGCAGGTGATTGTCGTCAACCGCACCATGAAGGAAGCTCGCTTCACGATCACCGTCCTCGAAAACAAGCTGAACGAGGACAAGCAGTATCTGCCGGCCCATTACGTCGTCAACTACTGGGACGTGAAGTCGAACGCCCTGCGTCGTTCCGAGACGTTCCATCAAGAATGGGTGCGCGTCGGCAAACTCGATCTGCCGGCGTCGTCGCTGGTGGTGACGGCGACGTCGGATGGCAAACTCGAAGCGAGACAGTTGAAACTGAGCAATCACAAGTTGAAGTGAGCATCGCTCTTTCTTGCCGCTTGCGGCTTAGGGGGCAGGTCCGCTAAGCCGCAAGCGGCAAGA
>JBBRIK010000463.1:0-5361 GCA_038221045.1 Gemmatales bacterium | reverse complement strand
CGCAGAGCGTCGAAGAGCGCGTTCCCACGCAGAGCGTGGGAACGAGGAAAGGAAGAGCCTGGGAACAAGAGGTAGCCAAGACTCCGCAAACGACACGCTCGCAAACGCCCGTTTCGTTCCTGAACGAGAACCCCACCGCCGTGCGGTTGACCTCTCCCCGGCGCACGTTTCGCTCACGCGGGTTCTGGGCGCTGCTCGTGGCCGGGACCTGTCTCAACTTCGGCATCATCGCTCTCGGTGTGAGCCTCGTCACTTCCAGGAGCACGATCGAGCCCCCCATGCAGCGGCGCATCCATGTCCCCTTCGCCCCGGATGTCGATCTCTGGAAGACGTTACACGGCCTGGCCGTGCAGGAGGATGGGCGAATCAAACCGCTCGAGACCTTCAGCCGAGAGACGGTGAGGACCATCACAGGACTCGAGAAATTCGAGGGCAACGACGCCGTCGCCGTCGTCGTCTCCTGGCTGCTGCTGAACGATCCCGATGAGAACCGGGCCTTTCGCAACGCTCAGAAAGCCGGCTGCGACTGGGAAGAGTATCCGTTCGTCCTCTGCAATCATCACGAACTGCGAGCACTGCTCTATCGTGAAAAGCGCGGCGAGAAAGCCGAGTTGAGCGAGGAGGAACTGCACGGCAAATACGTCGAGCCGAAGCTGGTGCGCGACTCCGCCGCGATGAAAGCGTTGCTGCGCGGACTCGCCGCGAAACAGGCCGAGGACGGCAAGGCAGTGCTGACGCCGCTCGAACAGAAGGCGAACGAGGTCCGCAAGCGTCTCGCCCTGTACGACCGCATTCGCGCCGGCGGGCAGGAAGGACGCGAGCGCGTTCACGCTCCCGGCGAACTGGGCCTGGTGGCCCTCGACCGTCACGGTTCGACGTGGTTCTCGCCGCGTGGCGTCAAGGAACTCCTCAAGACGCCGGCGCTGTGGGATGAGGTGATTCACGCTCGTCGCATCGTCAATCCGCGCGACTACGAGAAGACGCGCGTGCAGAGGTTCCCCGCCGACGAGGTCAAACGCATGGCCGAGGCGTCGGACCGGATGCAGGCCGCCTATCTCGGCGGCGATGCGGAGACCTTCGCGACGGCGGCCTCGAAGTATCAGACGGCCCTCGAAGATGTGTCGCTCCGTTTTCGCGATTATCCGGGGACGGAGACGGTGGACATGGAGTTGTGGTTCAACCAGAGCAATCCGTTCCGCAAGGCGTGGGTGGTCAGCCTGCTGGCGGCCCTGATGCTGCTCGGATCGCTGACGTTGAGCGGGCGCTGGCCGATGGTCGGCCAATCGTTCTACGCCCTCGGTCTGGTGGCTTACGTCGTCGCGCTGATGTGGTCGGCGGCGGGCTTCTACTGTCGCGTGACGATCTCGGGCCGGCCCCCTGTCAGCAACATGTACGAGTCGGTGATCTGGGTCGGCTTCATGACAGCGCTGATCGGCCTGATCCTGGAGTTGTTCCATCGCCGGGGAGTGATGGCCCTGGCGGGAGCAGTGGTCTCGACGTTCGGCCTCGTGCTGGCCGATCAGTTGCCGTTGACGCTGGCTCCGAACATTCAGCCTCTTCAGGCAGTGCTTCGCAGCAACTACTGGCTCGTCATCCATGTGCTGACGATCGTCTCGAGTTATGCGGCCTTCGCGCTGGCGTGGGGCCTGGGCAACTTCAATCTCGGCGTGATGCTGTTCACGCCGGAACGGCGCGACGTCGTCAAGTCGCTGTCGCAATTGTGCTATCGAGCGATTCAGGTAGGCGTGGTGCTGTTGGCGGCCGGCACGCTTCTGGGTGGCTTCTGGGCGGCGGAATCATGGGGACGATTCTGGGGCTGGGACCCGAAGGAAGTATGGGCGTTGATCGCGCTGTTGTGTTACGTCATCCCGCTGCACGCCCGCTTCGTCGGCTGGGTGAAGGATTTCGGCCTCGCGGCCTGTGCGGTGATCTGCTTCGCCTCGGTTGTGATGGCCTGGTACGGAGTCAACTTCATCCTGGGAGCGGGCCTGCACAGTTACGGCTTCGGCGGCGGCAACGACGCCTGGGTCTACCTGGCCGGTCTGATCAACGTCTCACTCGTGGTTCACGCGGCCCTGCGCTATGGCTACTGGCACCCGCGAGTGGAAATGATGAATGATGAATGATGAATGGAAGACAACTCGCCTTCCCGCCGCTTGCGGCTTTGCAATCCGGATTGCAAAGCCGCAAGCGGCGGGAAGTTGTTTTTCGCAGTGAGCTTTAGATGATTGTACCCCCGCCTTGCATCGGCTAGGATGTCAGGGATAAGGGGGACTCAATCATGCTCACCATCTTCGATCGCGATGGGCGTCTGGGCCGTCGTGGTTTTCTCCGCGTCGGCAGCCTTGCCCTGGGCGGGTTGTCGCTGCCCGGTCTGTTGCGGGCCGAGACGAAAGCTCTCGTCAAGGATAAGTCCGTCATATTCCTGTTCCTGCACGGCGGACCGGCGCAGACCGAGACGTTCGATCCCAAGATGTCCGCTCCGGACGGCGTTCGCAGCGTCACGGGCGAAATCAAGACAAAGTTGCCCGGCGTCACCTTCGGCACCTCGTTCCCGAAGCTGGCCGCCCTCGCGGATCGGCTCGCGATCATCCGCTCCTATGTCCCCGGCGACGCCAATCACGACATCAAGCCCGTCGTCGGCCGCGACTCCTTTGGCGCCAACCTCGGCGCGGTCTATGCCCGCGTCGCCGGCATGAACCATCCGGTGACCGGTCTGCCATCGAACGTCACACTCTTCCCGCGCTCCGTCGAGCCGAAGTCGGAGCCGGCCCAGCTCGGTTTCGGCAAGTGGAGCGACACCGGTCCCTTCGGCAGTGCCTGGGCACCCTTCGATCCCTCGGGCGGCGGCAGTTTGCACAAGGACATGAAGCTGGCCATTCCGATGGATCGTCTCACCGAACGCCGGGAGATCCTCGCGCAACTCGATCGCGTTCAGGAAGCGCTGCACGACCGCCGGCAAATCGACGGCATGGATCGCGTGCGCGAGCAGGCGTTCCGTACCATCATCGGCGGAGTGGCCGACGCCTTCGATCTGACGAAAGAATCCGACAAGACGGTCGCCCGCTACGACACGGCCCCGCTGGTCCGTCCCGAGAACATCAACAAGAAGTGGAACAACTACAAGTTCTACGTCGATAACGCCCGGACGCTCGGCAAGCTGATGCTGCTGGCGCGCAGGCTGTGCGAGCGCGGTTGCGGTTTCGTGACGGTGACGACGAACTTCGTCTGGGACATGCACGCCGACGTCAACAACGCTCCCGTCGAAGAGGGCATGCGCTACATGGCCCCGCCGCTGGATCACGCGCTCTCGACGTTCCTTGAGGACGTAGAGGCACGCGGCTTGAGCGAGAAGATTTTGCTCGTTGTGTGTGGCGAGATCGGCAGGACGCCGCGGGTCAACAAGGGGGGCGGCCGCGATCACTGGGGCAACCTCGGCCCGCTCCTGCTGGCGGGCGGCGGCTTGAAGATGGGACAGGTCATCGGGCAGTCCGACAAGAACGCGGGTGAGCCGAACTCGGACCCGATCCGCATCAAGAACCTGATCGGGACCATCCTACACACGGTCTGCGACATGGGCGAGGTTCGTATCGCTCCCGGCATGCCGCGCGAGATCGCTCAGACGATGGCCGGCTACGAGCCGATCCCGGCCTTGATGTGACGCGGAGGAAGTTCTCAGGCCAGGAGCTTCTTGACGACCTTGCCGCCGACGTCGGTCAGCCTGAAATCGCGGCCCTGGAAACGGTACGTCAGTTTCAGATGATCCATGCCGAACAGGTGCAGAATCGTCGCGTGCAGATCGTTGACGTGCACCGCGTCCTCGACGACATTCCAGCCGATTTCGTCCGTCTTGCCGAGGATTGTGCCTCCCTTGACGCCGCCGCCCGCCATCCAGATCGTGAAGGCGAAGGGATGGTGATCGCGGCCCGTCACGCTCGCGAAGCCGGGCCGATTCTCGCCCAGGGGCGTGCGCCCGAACTCCGACAACCAGACCACCAGAGTCGAGTCGAGCAAGCCGCGCTGCTTCAGGTCTTTGATGAGCGCGGCGGCCGGCTGATCGGCCATCCTGCTGTTGTAGGCCAGTTCGCTGTCGAGGTTGGAGTGATGGTCCCAGGAGGCGTGATAGAGGTTGACGAAGCGCACTCCGCGCTCGACTAATCGACGAGCCAGCAGACAATTCAGGGCGAATTGATGGTACGTCCCCTTGCCGCCGCCGCGTCCGCTCTTGGCCGGCTCCGGCCTGTCGATGCCATACCGTTCGAGGGTCAGCTTTGTCTCGCCCTTGAGGTCGATCAGTTCCGGCGCGGCAGACTGCATGCGGAAGGCCAACTCATACGCGGCCACCCGGCTGTTGATTTCGGGATCGTTGATCTCGGCGTGACGATGGGCATTGAGGTCGCGCAGCGCCTCGATCGTCTTCGCCTGCATGGCGTCGCTGAGTCCGCCAGGATTGGCGAGGTTCAGGACCGGTTCGCCCTGGTTGCGGAACAACACACCCGAATGACTCGTCGGCAGAAAGCCGCTCTGGAAACTCGTCGTGCCGCCGCTGGTGCCGCGCCCCGCCGTCAGGACGACGTAGCCAGGCAGGTTCTTCGACTCGCTGCCCAGTCCATAGGTGAGCCAGGAGCCGACGCTCGGCCTGCCGAACGACGGCACGCCGGTATTCATCATCAACTGGCCCGGATGATGGTTGAAGGCGTCGGTGTGCATCGACCGCACCCAGGCAATGTCGTCGGCGCAGGTCGCGAGATGGGGCAGGAAGTCGGATAGCTCCATGCCGCATTCGCCGTGTTTGCTGAACTTGCGCGGACAGCCCATCAGACGAGCGCCGTCCTTCTGGATGAAGGCGAAGCGGACATTTTTCGTCATCGACTCGGGCAATTTCTGGCCGTTGAGCTGATTCAATTTCGGTTTCGGGTCCCAGAGGTCGAGCTGGCTGGGAGCGCCTTCGAGATAGAAGCAGATGCACGCTTTGGCCTTCGGCGCGAAGTGTGCCAGACGCGCCGTCAATGGCGACGTCTCCGTGGCGAGGAGGCCATCTTGCTGCAGGAGTGAGGCCAGCGCGACTGTGCCAAGTCCACTGGCGGAGGTGGCGAGGAAGTCACGGCGAGCTTGCAGAGGGGAAGGGAGGATAGCGTGCATGGCGGGTGTTCCGATCACTTTCGTCTTCTCGCTGGCCAGAGAACGCGACTGATGGTTTCTGCACCAGGCCGCCAGACAGACTGTACTTTCTCGCATCTTCCCAGCACATTTTATTAAGAGATAGTTATTATCTTTTAATTTGAGTGCTTCTGAATGGTCCAAATTGCAACCATTAGGCGGCGGCTCGCACCAACCGCTCCAGCAACCTCCGGAAACCCT
>JBBRIK010000462.1:0-5363 GCA_038221045.1 Gemmatales bacterium | reverse complement strand
TTGATCGCTGCGGCAATGGAGAAGAGAATCCGCTGACGCCCTCCCTGGCCAGCCGGAACCGCAGTTGAAGAGGTGAGGGGCGCACTCCGCGCTCCTCATTTGACGAGCCTACTCTTTTTTTCGCGGGCGGGCCATAGCAGTTTTCCTGGCCCTTCGGCGCGGCCCGCAATGCTGGCAAATGATACTTTGACGAGGCAGGGCGACGAGTCACGCCCTTGCCTTTCCCCTCTCGGAGACGCCATCATGGTTCGATGGATGCGCCGCCTGTCCCCCGTGCTGCCCGTACTTTTGTTCGTCTCCCTTGGCCTCGCGCCTGCCCAGCAGCAGGCCCCGGCGAAGACGGTTCGCCTCGGCACCTGGAACATCGAATGGCTGGGCAATGCGGCGAAGCGCAAGAAGCCCGCGCAGAAGCCGGAAGACATCGCCAGGTATCTGATCGCCAGCAAGGTCGATCTGCTCTCCCTCAACGAGATCACCGACGACGCCGGCGGCGACACACCCGCCAGCAAGACGCTGACCGAGACGCTAAAGCTCATGGCGAAAGAGACCGGCAAGGAGTGGAAGCATCTGCTCTTTCCGAGCGAGACGCCGGAACACAAGGATCAACTGTGCGGCGTGGCCTGGAACACAGACGCCGTCAAACTCGTGGGCAAGCCCTATCGCATCCCGATTCGCCGCACGCCGACCGATGGCGACGACTTCTGGCGACGACATCCCTACGCGGTCAAGTTCTCCTTCGGCGACAAGAAAACCGACGTCGTGCTGATCCCGTTGCATCAGAAATCGAACTCGCGCGGCGGCGTCACGAAGATGAGCAAGGTGCGTGCGGCGGAAGCCGGCGCTCTGGTTCGCGCGCTGGGGGCCGTGCAGAATCACTTCAAGGACGACGACCTCATCATCCTCGGCGACCTGAACTGTCTCTTGCGTGAGGAGCCGGCCCTGCTCCGTTATCGGGCGGCTGGCTTTCGCGATCTGAACTTCACGGACGACCTGACCTGGATCAAGGAGCGTATTTACGATCCCGCGCCGTTCGATCGCATCCTGGTGCCGGACGAGCAGCCGGAGTTCAAGGATTGTCGTTTCACCGTTTTCCGAGAGCATTCATTCGCCAGCGAGCGCGAGTATCGCCAGCAGTTATCGGATCATTACCTCGTCTACACGGACATCAAGGTAATGGACGACGACGATTGACCCGATACGCAACCTGCCTTATGCTGCAAGCAGTAATGCTTCCATCCAGGGTGGCCCTCTCATGATTGATCGAGTAGCGATTCAGGCCACATGCGGCGACATCGTCCGGGAATTCGGCCCCTTGCAGGTGATCCTGTTCGGGTCGTATGCCTACGGTACGCCGACCGAAGACTCGGACGTGGATCTGCTTGTCGTCATGGACATCCCGGAAGAACAGGCAGCGCGTCAGGCAGTGGAGATTCGCAAGCGAATCCCTCGCCGCTTCCGCATGGATTTGCTTGTTCGCACTCCGCGAGAGTTAGCCTTCCGGCTGGCGCACAACGACTTCTTTCTCCGTGAGATTTTCGAGCGAGGCGAGGTACTCCATTTTCGCTATCCCGGTCGCTCGGCCACGCCCCAGGACGCGGAGGATGCCCTGAATCTTTGCATCCAGGTTCGACTTGCGATCCGGTCCAGTCTTGGCCTGCCCCAATAAGACCTGCCGTCGGACAGTCGCGACAAGGGTTGAAACCTCGATCTGAAGAGGCGATCATGAGCCGACCATGTAACCTTCTCGTGATGTCTGTCTCCCTTCTGTGGCCTCTTCTTCTCTGCCGCGCCGTTCCTCTTCAGGCGGACGAGCCACTCGCCGGCACGAGACCGCTGACGCAAACCGGAGACTTCTCCGCCCTCATGCTCTCCGGCATGGAGAAGTTCCTCCTGCGCGAAACCGAGCGATCCGTCGAGACACGCAAGACACTGTGGAAACGTGACTTCTCCTCGCGCGATGCGTACGAGCGCTCCATCGAGCCGAATCGCGCCCGATTCCGCCACATGATCGGCGTCGTCGATGATCGGCTGCCGATTCGCGAGTTGGAATACGTCGGGGGCACGTCCACTCCGAGCGAGATCGCACGCAACGACCTGTTCACCGTCCACGCCGTTCGCTGGCCTGTCCTCGAAGGCGTTGACGGTGAGGGACTGCTGCTCCAGCCGAAGGGCAAACCGCTGGCTCGCGTCGTCGCCCTGCCTGACGCCGATCAGACGCCGGAAATGCTCGCTGGCCTCGCTCCCGGTCTGCCGCCAGAACAGCAGTGGGCGCGGCGGCTGGCCGCCCACGGCTGTCAGGTCGTCATTCCCGTCCTCATCGACCGTCAGGACACCTGGTCCGGCAATCCGCGCATCGCGATGACCAACTGCACTCATCGCGAATGGGTCTACCGGCCCGCGTTCGATCTTGGCCGGCACATCATCGGCTACGAGGTGCAGAAGGTACTCGCCCTCGTCGATTGGTTCCGCAAGGAGGACGCGAAGTCGCCGGTCGGTGTCGCCGGGTATGCGGAAGGAGGACTGCTCGCGTTTTACGCGGCAGCGGCTGACACACGCATCGACGCGGCCTTTGTCAGTGGCTATTTCCGCTCGCGCGAGTCGCTCTGGCAGGAGCCGATCTATCGCAATGTCTTCGGCCTGCTCAGGGAATTCGGCGACGCCGAGATTGCCAGCCTGGTCCTGCCTCGCTGTCTCGTCCTCGAACACAGTGAAGTGCCGAAAGTCGATGGCCCGCCTCCGCCGCGCGAGGGCCGTAAGCCATACGCCGCTCCTGGGAAGCTCGACTCGTACCCCCATGAAGTCTTCAGCAAACAGGTGCAACGCCTTCACGACATCTTCAAGAAGAGTCCCTGGGAAATGCGCGAGCGCCTGGCACTCTCCGATCAGTCCAGAGACAAGCCCGTGAAGCCGTGGGGCGAGCGAGCCGTCGGCCTCTTTCTTTCATTCCTCAAGGTGAAACCGTCGGGAATGCCGGCGGGACCGTTGAAAGATGCTCGCAAGGACTTCGATCCTGCCGTCCGCCAGCAACGACAGGTCCGTCAACTCGTCGATCACACGCAGATGTTGCTTGCGCGCTCCGATGAGACTCGGCGTGTATTCTGGAGCAAGGCGAAAGCCACTTCCGCCGCCGGCTGGGAACGCGCCTGTGCCAGCTATCGCGAGCATCTCGCCGAAGAAGTCATCGGACGATTCCCCCACGCTCGCTTGCCGGCCAATCCACGGACACGAAAGATCCTCGACAAGGAAAAGTTCACCGGCTACGAGGTAATGCTCGACGTTCTCCCTGACGTGTTCCTGTGGGGCATACTGCTCCTGCCGAAGGACCTCAAGCCCGGCGAGAAACGCCCTGTCGTTGTCTGCCAGCATGGTCTCGAAGGACTGCCGATGGACGTAATCGACGACGATCCGAAAACGCCAGCTTATGCATCGTACAAGGCATTCGCGGCCCGCCTTGTGGAGCGAGGCTTCATCGTGTTCGCACCGCACCACTACTATCGCGGCGGCAATCGCTTTCGCCAGGTGCAGCGACTGGCCTATCCGCTCGGCAAGACGCTGTTCGCCTTCGTCGTCGCCCAGCACGAACAGTTGCTCGACTGGCTCGGCACTCTCCCGAGCGTCGATGCCTCGCGCATCGGCTTCTACGGGTTGTCCTACGGCGGCTTCTCCGCGATGCGGCTGCCGGCCCTTGTGCCGCGTTACGCGCTCTCGATCAACTCGGCCGAATTCAACGACATGACCAAGAAGAAGTGCAGCGTTCACGACGTCTACAGCTATCCGTTCTACAACACCTACGAGGTGTTCGAGTGGAACCTCGCCAACACCTTCAACGCAAGCGATCTCGCCGCCCTGATCGCTCCGCGCCCCTTCATGGTCGAGCGTGGCCATCACGACAGCGTGGCACCGGATGAGTGGGTGGCGGCCGAGTATGCCAAGGTGCGCCGGCTCTATGTCCGTCTCGGCATCGGCGAGCGCACGGCTATCGAGTTCTTCGACGGCCCACACACGATCAACGGCAAGGGGACGTTCGAGTTTCTGCACAAGCACCTGAAATGGCCGGTGAAGAAGTGACGATGAAACCTCGCTTGCGCGTTGGGCTTGTATCGCGGCGTCGCTTTCTGGCGACGTCTTCTCTGGCCGCGCTCGGCGGCGCCGCGGCGCTTGGTCGTCTCAAGCCGGAACGCAAGCCCGCGCTGGTCGCCGTCAGCTTCGACCTGGAGATGAGCCGTAATTTCCCGGCCTGGGACGATACCCACTGGGACTACGAGAAGGGCAATCTCAACGCCGAGACGAAACGCTACACGATCGAGGCGGCCAAACGTCTGAAGGATCGCGGAGGTGTGCTGCACTGCTTCGCCGTCGGCCGGACGCTCGAACAGGAGGATGTCGATTGGCTCAAGGCCCTCGCCCGCGCCGGCCATCCCATCGGCAATCACACCTACGATCACGTCAACATCAAGGCGACGAAACCGCAGGACATTCAGTTCCGCTTTCAGCGCTGCCCCTGGCTGATCGAGGGCAAGAAGCCGGTCGAGGTGATCGAGGAGAACATCCGCCTGGCGACGACCGCCCTCAAGACGCGCGCCGGCATCGCGCCCAGCGGCTTTCGCACTCCGGGCGGCTTCAGCAACGGGCTGGCGGATCGGCCTGACCTGCAGCAGATGCTCGCGACCCAGGGCTTTCGCTGGGTCAGCAGCAAGTATCCCGCCCACATGCTGACGCCGCCCGGCAAGGAACCGACGCGCGAGGTCTACGACAGCATCATCAAGGCGCAGGCCGAGGCGCAGCCATTTGCCTATCCGAAGGGGCTGATCGAGGTGCCGATGTCGCCGATCAGCGACATCAGCGCCTTTCGCGGCGGACGCTGGAAACTGGACTGGTTTCTCGAAGCGCTGCGGCAAGCGCTGGCGTGGGCAATCGACAACGGCGGCGTCTTCGACTTCCTGGGACATCCCTCGTGTCTGTATGTCGTCGATCCGAAGTTCCAGGCCGTCGAATTGATCGCGGACGCAGTCAAGAAAGCGGGCGAGCGTGCGGCCCTGGTCGGTCTGGAGTCAATCGCCGATCGCGTGGCCCTCAAGGATAAATGAACGTCAGGCGGTCGCGCGCCAGGTCAGTTCGCCCGTGACCCACTCGGCCATCTGCCGGGCGAGATCAGACCAGCGCGGCAGCGCCAGCCGAGCGATTGCCGCGCATTTCCGTTGGTGGATTGAGTCATCAAGCATATCGAGGACAGCAGCGCGGATGCTGGCCGCATCAGGGACCGCAAGCCGAATCTGGCCGTGGTCAGGAAGCCCCGCCAGGCTAGGTACATCGCCGGAGACGATGACGGGAACGCCCAGCGACAGGCTCTCCAGCGGCGGCAA
>JBBRIK010000461.1:0-5378 GCA_038221045.1 Gemmatales bacterium | reverse complement strand
CACAAGCGGATGACCGCGAACGGGGCCATTCGGGCCGTTCGAGGAGTTGGTGGTGGTGGCGGTATAGTCGAAGTTAAAGAGCGAGCAGGATCGCAGATAGCCGCCGCGCAGACTCGTCGCTCGCGATCCGGGCGGCAGAATGACGTCGAGGTCGAGCTGGTCGCCGCGTTTCGCCCCGGCCGGGACGACGGCATGGACGAGGACGACGCAGTAATCCTTCGAGCTGAGGATCTCCTTGATGTTCTTCACTTTTTGCCGTTGCAACTCGTGTTCGACCGTTTGCCGCAATTCGCCTCCCGGCGCGGCACAGCCGGTGCCCTCGAGTCCCTCGACGAGGCCGACGCCGCTGACGAGGATCTGTTCGGCGTTGCTGAAGCTGGAAACGTCGCCCACGGTCTTGACCTGATAGCGCTCCTTGTCGGTCTCTTCTTCCTGCTGGGAGCGGATCTGCGGACCCGAGCAGCCAGCCAGTCCGAGCAGCATCGCCAGGAGCAGCGGCAGCGCTCGCAAGGAGGTCGTGGGCGTCAAGGGATCGCAGCGGTTCATGACATCGTCCCTATCCGGAGAAAAGCCGTCCTCCCGCCGGGACCCCGGAAGAAGGAGACGGAGACGTCCCACGGCCAATCGCCGTGAGGCATCATTCAGCGCAAAAAGACATGAAGGGCGATGGCTATACGTTGAGAGAGGAAACGTGTCAAGACGAGTTCCCGCTTGCGGCTTAGCGGGCAGTGTTGCAAAGCCGCAAGCGGCAAGAAGGAACCCCCCTACTCCCTTCAGGGAAGTGTGTTGCTCATGGACACCTGACTTACCCAGCGGTAGTTGTTGAAGTAGACGGTGTCTTCAGAATCCCCTCGCTCTCAACTCCTCGGTACGGAGAGGATAAACTCCATGCGCTTGAGCCGATCCATTGTCTGCATCCTGCTCGCATTCTGCGTCTCTCCTCTCCAGGCTGACGCGCCGCGCAAGATCGTCCTCATCGCCGGGGAGAAGGACAAGGGACATCCCACGGGGACGCACGAATACGAACTCTCCGTCCGCCTGCTCGAACACTGTCTGAAGACCTCACCCAACCTCAAGAACGTCCGCGTCGAGAGTTACTTCAACGGCTGGCCGCGCGACGAGCGTGTCCTCGATGATGCCGATACCATCGTGCTGATTTCCAGCGGCGGCGACCGGCGCGAACAGGACCATCCCCTGCTCGTCGGCGAGAGACTGCTCTATCTCGAAAAGCAGATGAAACGCGGCTGTGGTCTCGTCACCATTCACTGGACCACCTTCTTCCCCAACGAAAAGGCCGGCGACAAGGTGCTGGAGTGGGTCGGCGGCTACTTCGACTACCAGTCCGGACCGCCGCCGCGGCGCTGGTTCTCCGACATCAAGACGGCGACGGCGAACGTCAAGCCCGGCTCGCCCGAGCATCCCATCTGTCGTGGAATGTCGCCGTTCGAGCTGCGCGAGGAGTTCTATTACAACATCCGTTTCAGGGAGAACGATCCGCGTCTGAAACCGATCCTCGTCGCTCCGATTCCCGGCGTGGCCAAGGAGCAGACGGTCGCCTGGGCCGTCGAGCGCAAGGACGGCGGGCGCGGGTTCGGTTTCACCGGCGGACACTTCTACGACAACTGGTACGTCGCCAACTTTCGCAAGATGGTCCTCAACGCCATCGTCTGGACGGCGCGGGCCGAGGTGCCGAAGGACGGCGTCGCGTCCACGCCTCCGCCCCAGGAGAAGCCCATCCAGGCGCTGATCCTGACCGGTCACGATGGGCCGTTTCACAAGTGGCGCGAGACGAGCAAGGCCATCAAGGACGCTCTCGAACAAGACGCTCGTTTTACCGTACGCGTCATCGAGGACCCCGAGTTCCTCGCTTCCGGCGACCTGATGGGCTATGACGTCGTCGTGCAGAACTACGTCAACTGGGAACGGCCCGGCCTCAGCCACAAGGCGAAGGCGGGCCTGGTCAACTATCTCAAGGCGGGCAAGGGACTGGTGGTGATGCACTTCGCCAACGGGGCGTTTCACTCGTCGCTGCCCGGCGCGGAGAAGTCCGACTGGCCCGAATATCGCAAGATCGTCCGCCGGGTCTGGGACCACAAGGACAAGAAGACGGGACACGACGGCTACGGCCCCTATCGCGTTCACATCACCGACGTCAAGCATCCGATCACCGAGGGGATGCAGGATTTCGATACCGTCGATGAGTTGTACTATCGCCAGGCCGGCGAGGCGCCCATCGAGCCGTTGATCCGCGCGAAGTCGAAGGACACGGGCAAGGACGAGCCGTTGGCCTGGGCTTACGAGTATGAGAAGGGCCGGGTCTTCCAGACGCTTCTCGGCCATGCGGCCGAGTCGATTCGCGGCAAGGGGCCGGCGACGCTCATTCGACGCGGCTGCGTCTGGGCCGCCCAGCGCGAACAGAAGCCGATCGCGGCCGAGAAGCCCGCTGTTCCGCCCGCGCCGGGGTCGCTGTCCCTCGTCGAGGGACGCTTCGGCAAGGCGCTCGATGCCCGCGCCACGCCCGTCACCATCGACGGCAATGAGCGCTTCCGCAATCCGCCGCTGACGGTCGAGTGCTGGGCGAAACTTCACAGCAAGACCGGCTTCAACGTCCTTGTCGCCAGTGACACCAAGAACTCCGGCGAACACTGGGAGATTTACTCCTACGCCGGCTCCGGAGCGTTCTCGGCCTATCTGCCAGGCATGCACCCAAGCGAAATCATCTCGAAAAGCGACATCTTCGACGGCAAATGGCATTACCTGGCCATGACATTCGACGGCAAGGACGTCCGCCTCTTCGTCGAGGGCAAGCAGGTCGCGGAGCAGACGGTGAAGCCGAAGAAGGGAGCGATGCCGCAGCCGGGGCCGTTGACGATTGGCATGGCCCTGGCCGGTCTGCGCGAGAAGATCGGCTGCGACGGCTTCATCGACGACGTTCGCATTTCCAAGATCGTCCGCAAGATTGATGGCGTCCCGACGGAGCCATTGGCGCTGGATCTACAGACCGTCGGGTTGTGGCGATTCGATCTCGCCGATGCGGCCGACGTCGATCCGGCCTGGACGCCTCGTCCTGGCGAGGGCGACGCTCCGGCCTGGGAGAAGGCGACTGACAAGGACTGGATCGATCCGCGCTTTCAGAAGATGGATACCGGGCCGTTCCTCGATGCGACTTTCAGCTATCCCGTTCCAGCCGGCAAGCAGACAGTCTTCAAGGGAACAGCGATCCGCGTCGGCGACAAGGGTGAGGCAGCGGTGTTGTACGACCGGAACCAGTTGCGTTTCGCGGCCGGCTGGACGGGGAAATATCTCAATCACAGCAGTGTCCGGTTCGGCCTGCTCAACACACCGACTCCTGCCGGCGAGATTCGGGCTTTCACGCGCTCGAGACCGGGCTGGACCGATTCGCAAGATCGATGGCAAAGCAAGCATCCCGCGACGGCCCCTTTGCCTGGCGAGTGGGCGAAATACCAGGGATTGTACAGGCACGGGGACCGTGTCGTGCTGTCGTATCGCGTCGGCGGCACGAGCATCCTCGAATCGCCCTGGGTCGAGTCAAAGGACGGACTTGTGGTCCTGACTCGCGAATTCCTCGTGGAGCCATCGTCCAGGCCCCAGCGGCTCCTTGTCTGTCAGTTTCCTCCGGGCATGAAGGAAAAACCGCCTGGTATGGGCGGAACCAGTCTGGAGAGGGTGAATGGAGAGCGGTTGACGATCGTGGCTTCACTGGGCGAGCGAGCGCTTGAACTCCATGAGGATGGCCGGGTCGAGGCGGTGTTGCAGCCCCGTACCGATCCGTGGAAGTTCAAGTTGTTCTTGTGGGAGGGCAAGAAGTCCGAGCGAAATGCTTTTTCTGACTTCCTTGAGCGCCTGAGCAAGGCTTTTTGGGGATCCGATTTGAAGGAATGGACCAAACCCGGTCCCGCACGCTGGAAGCCACTGATTACACGAGGCGAGATCGGCAAGGACGATGGCCCCTTCGCCGTCGATACGCTGACCATACCCTACGACAACCCATACAAGGCCCTCTTCTTCATCACCGGCGTCGATGTCATGCCCAACGGCGACCTCGCTGTCTGCACCGCTCACGGCGACGTCTGGCTTGTCAAGGGGGCTGACGAGAAGCTCGAAAAGCTGACGTGGAAACGCTTCGCGACGGGTCTGTATCAACCGATGGGATTGAAAGTGGTTGACGGCAAGATCGTCGTCCTCGAACGCGGCCAACTGACGAGACTGCACGATACCAACAACGACGACGAGGCCGACTTCTACGAGAACCTCAACGGCGACTGGCATACGGGGGGCGGCGAACACTCCTACGACACCTGTCTCGAAGTTGGTCCTGATGGCGCGTTTTACTTCTTCAAGACCGGTGACACCGGAACGCCTACAGGAGGCTGTCTCTTGCGCGTCAGCAAGGATGGCTCGAAGATGGAGGTGTTCGCCACCGGCTTTCGTCATCCGATTGGCCTGGGAATGTCGCCGGCGGGAGTGCTGAGCGGTGCCGATCAGGAGGGCAATTGGATGCCGGCGACGCGCATCGATTTCTACAAGAAGGGCGGCTTCTATGGCGACATGCGTTCGCATCATCGCGCAACGCCGCCGAAGAGTTACGACGAACCGCTCTGCTGGCTGCCGCGCCAGTTCGACAACTCCGCCGGCGGGCAGGTGTGGGTGCCGAAGGGCAAATGGGGACCGCTCTCCAAGGCGATGCTGCATCTCTCGTTTGGCAAGTGCCGGATGATGCTCGTGCTGCCGCAACAGGTCGGCGACGTGATGCAGGCCGGCGCGGTCGATCTCGGCTTGCAGTTCCTGGCGGGCGTGAAGACGGGATGCTTCCATCCGCGCGATGGACATCTCTATCTCGCCGGCCTTCAGGGCTGGCAGACCGCGGCGGTCAAGGACGGCTGTTTGCAGCGAGTGCGCTACACGGGCAAGAAAGTGCTGCTGCCGGTCGGGTTGAGCGTCCATGAGAACGGCATCAAGTTGACCTTCAGCGAACCCCTCGATCGCAAGCAGGCGGAGGATATACGGCGCTTCAATGTCGAGCAGTGGAACTATCATTGGAGCGCCGACTATGGCTCACAGCGCTGGTCCGTGGCGAAGCCGGATCGCGTCGGTCAGGATCGCGTGCCGGTCAAGGAGGCGAAGTTGTTCGACGACGGCAAGAGCGTCTTCCTGACCATCGACGGCATCAAGCCGGTGATGCAGATGCAGATTCGCTATGGGCTGACGGCCGCCTCGGGAGAGGCGCTCGTGGGAACGATTTATCACACCATCCACAAACCTGGGCCGAAGCACTGAGGACGACAAGGCGAAACCTTCCGGGCGCGTGCGGCGGAGGCGGAGTTAGCGGAAGCCCGCGACCCCCCCAACGGCCGGCA
>JBBRIK010000460.1:0-5378 GCA_038221045.1 Gemmatales bacterium | reverse complement strand
AGCCGTCGCTTCAGCAAGGATTACGAACGGAATCCTCGGGTCAGTGAAACACTCCTACGAATCGCCATGATCCATCTGATGCTCAAACGACTACGCCCGAGAAAAACAGCCTGAAAACGCCTTTTGCAAACACGCTCTTAGCGATACTTCTCTTCGGCCCGATGAACCAGACGATGCGACGAGGAGTCTCTATTCCGACGACGCGAATCTTCGCAATGCGGAGGAGTGGCTGCTGCGTCTGGACTATTCCGCCAGCAAATCGTCGGATATTCGAGAGAAGCAACAGCGGCGGCTGAAGCAGGTGAAACAACTTCTCATTGACATCCTTCCCGATGTCGAGGACCTGCGCTTCACGGAACCAACCGAGGCAAGCCCTACCCCCGTGGTCGAGTTCAACACCCCCGATGGCTGGGTTCCACTGCGACAACTCGGACACGGATATCGAACGCTCGTAGCCTGGATGGTGGATTTCGCCTCGCGATTGGTCGAAACGTACCCCGATGCGGAAGACCCTCTCGCGCAGCCGGCGGTGGTACTGCTCGACGAGATCGACCTTCACCTGCACCCGAAGTGGCAGCGCGACATCATGGGCCACCTGAGCCGGTGTTTCCCGAATACCCAATTCATCGCCACCGCCCACAGTCCGCTTATCGCGCAGGCCGCCACTGAGGACACCCGCCTCGTTCTCCTCCGTCGCGAAGGCGATCACGTTATCATCGACAACAGCATCGAGGCGATTCGCGGCTAGCGCATCGATCAAATTCTAACCAGTGATCTGTTCGGCTTGCCCAGCGCCCGGCCTCCTCAACTGGAACCGCTGCTGGAGCGAAGGCGAACTCTACTGACGAAGGCCCGTCTGACGGCCACTGACAAGGAAGAGTTGGCCGAACTGGAGAGAGAGATTGGCGACCTTCCCGCCGGTGAATCGCCGCTTCAAATCAAGGCCGCGAAACTCATCGAAGAGTCCTTACGGCTTCTCAACGCGGGTCATGCTGGCAAGCCATGATTCAGATTCATCGACCAGCCCAGGTTCCGGAAGTCCTCAGGAATCGCGGAGGCAAGTTGACAGCGGCCCTGTGCGCCGCTTACAACCAAGGCATTCGAGATTTTGAGATTCAAGAGGACGTCTATCAACACGAAACCGTCAAACAGTCTCTCCGGACCGCCCAGCACGACAAGTGCTGCTTCTGCGAGTCGAAAATCACTCACATCTCCTGGGGCGACATCGAACACTTCCGTCCGAAGAAGGGCTATCGCCAGCGGCTCAACGACCTGTTGACCAGACCGGGCTACTACTGGCTGGCCTACGCGTGGTCGAACCTCTTGTTTTGCTGCCAACTCTGCAACCAGCCCCACAAGCGAAACCTCTTCCCCTTGAGGCGGGGATCGACGCGAGCAGTCTCGCACCATGTCCCGCTCGGCAACGAGCGGCCGCAGTTCGTTGATCCAACGGTGGAAGACCCAGGGCTATTAATCGGATTCCGCGAGGAGTATCCCTTTGCGGTTGGGAACAACCAGCGCGGCAAGGCCACAATCCGAGGACTGGGCCTCGAACGGCCTGAACTGACCGAGAAGCGGCGAACGCACCTGAAGAGTATCAAACAACTGATCGATTGCCGCAGCCTCCTGATCCAGGACGTGAAAGCCGCGGCAACTCGGCACTCTCTACCGGAGAAAGCCGCAACGATTCTAAAGATCGACGCTCTCTTTCAGGAGATGCAGGAGGACGGCGCGGAGTATGCGGCGATGGCGCGGGCCGCGCTTCAGGGGATCGAACCGTATCCCTGACTCTCCTCCTCCAAACAGCGCAATCAAGCGTGCGATCCGTTGACATACAGTCGAATGCAGGGGAACATAAGGGGCTATCTGGAAGTCCGGGTGCAGAATAGGAGCAATCACCATGAAAAAGCTAAGCCGGCGTCGTCTCCTCCAGGGTGCCGCCATCTCCGCACTGGCCGCCTCGCCGTCACTCTTGACGGCCAAAGACGAGGCGGCCCTCAAGGGCCGCATCAAGCAATCGGTAGCCTTCTGGTGCTTCAACGCGGCCGGAGAGAAGTGGAATCTCGACAAGATCTGTGAGGTGGCGAAGAAGCTCGGCTGTCCGTCGGTCGAATTAGTCCCCGCTGAGGAGTGGGCGGCGCTCAAGAAGCATGGCCTGACCTGCGCCATCGCTCCCAATGGCATGCCCGGCGCGCCCTTCGTCAAGGGCTTCAACAATCCGCGCTATCATGAAGAGGTCATCGCCACGACGAAGAAGACCATCGACGCCTGCGCCGAGGCCGGCTTTCCGGCCGTCATCGCCTTCACCGGCTACAAGTGGCGCGACGCCGACGACCCCAAGAGCGGGGCCATCAGCCGCGAGGAAGGGGCGGCGAACTGCATCAAGGGGTTCAAGCAAATCGTCGGCCACGCGGAGAAGAAGGGCGTGACGATCTGTCTGGAGCACCTCAACACGCGCGACGACTCGCATCCGATGAAGGGCCATCCAGGCTACCAGGGCGACGATCTCGACGGGGTGGCGGCCATCATTCGCAAGGTCGGTTCGCCGCGCTTGAAACTGCTCTTCGACGTCTATCACGTTCAGATCATGCACGGCGACGTCATTCGTCGTCTGGAGCAGACGAAGGACATCGTCGGCCACGTCCACACGGCCGGCAATCCCGGCCGCGGCGAACTCGACGACAAGCAGGAGATCCAGTACGCACCTATCATGCGCAAGCTACTGGAACTGAAGTACACGGGATACGTCGGCCAGGAGTTCATTCCGACGCGCGACCCATTCGAGGGACTGCGCGAGGCGGTGAAGTTGTGTGACGTGTGAGCTGTCTTGCCGCTTGCGGCGTAGCGGCCTTCGACGCGGCAAGCGGCAAAGAGGAGGGCGGACGCATGAATCCGATGGAAGGACTGCGAGCGGCCATGACCGCCGTCGATGCCTACTACAAGGAACGCGGCATCTTTCAGGGCCGCTTCGGCTTTGGCGAACGAGCCGCCCTCATCGTCATCGACATGGCCCACGGCTGGACCGATGCCGCCTACGCCGGCGGCTCCGCTCGCCTCGACAGCGCCATTGCCGCCATCCAGAAATTGCTGCCCGCAGCGCGCAACAAGGGCGTTCCCGTCATCTACACGACCTCGCCCTATCAGGACGAGCCGCAATTCAAGTCGGCCGCCGACTTCTCGCCGAAGTTCCGGAAGTGGGATCGCCGTGCCTGCGAGATCGACGAGCGCGTCAAACAGCAGCCCAGCGAGTACGTCCTCCACAAGGAACACGCCAGCGCCTTCGCCGGCACCGCCCTGATCGGCCATCTGGTCGCCCAGCGAGTCGATACGCTCCTCATCACCGGCTGCTCGACCAGCGCCTGCGTCCGGGCGACGGCGACCGACGCCAAAAGCCTGGGACTCAAGCCGACGATCGTCCGCGAAGGGGTGCAGGATCGATCCGAGATCGCACACGAATGGACGTTGTTCGACATCCAGGCACGCTTCGCCGACGTCGTCTCCCTCGAAGAGACCTTGAGCTACCTTCAGGCGTTGCCAGGGAAAGGAACGTCATGAGCGTCAAACGCACCGCGAAGGTGAGTCGCCGCAAGGCGCTGGGAGCGGGGGCCGGCCTCGCCCTCGGTGGCGTCCTGACGCCAGCCGCTCTCGCCGCCGAACCGCGGAAACCGAGTGTCTACGAAGCCCTCGGCGTCAAGCACGTCATCAACGCGGGAGGCACGTTTACCAACCTGGGCGGCTCGCTGATGCCGGGCGAGGTGGCCGCCGCCTGGGTCGATGCCTCGAAACACTTCGTCAACTTGGCGGAGTTGCAAGATCGAGTGGGCGAGCGAATCGCGAAGCTCATCGGAGTCGAGGCCGCCTTGGTGACAACCGGTGCGGCGGGCGCGCTGCTGCTGGGAACAGCGGCTATCGTGACGCGCGGCGAGCCGGCCCTCCTTCGCCGATTGCCCGATACGACCGGAATGAAGAACGAGGTCCTCCTCCAGAAGCCGCACCATAGCTGCTACGACAATCAGTTGACCGACATCGGCGTCAAGTTGATCGATGTGGATACGCCTGTTGAGGTCAAACGGGCCGTCAACGAGCGCTCGGCCCTGATGTTCTTCATGAACTACGCGGACGGCGACGGAAAGATCAAGCGTGAGGAGTGGCTGGCGCTGGCACGGCGGCACAAGCTGCCGACGCTGCTCGACGCGGCAGCGGACGCGCCTCCGGTCGAACGGCTATCGGAGTACAACAAGATGGGCTTCGACCTTGTGGCCTTCTCGGGGGGCAAGGCGATTCGCGGCCCGAACGACACCGGCCTGCTTCTGGGCCGCAAGGACCTCATCGAAGCGGCGAAGCGGAACACGAATCCGAACTGTCCCTCGATGGGCCGAATGATGAAGGTCGGCAAGGAAGACATGATCGCACTCCTGGCCGCCGTCGAAAGGTTCGTCCGCCTCGATCACAAGGCCGAGTGGAAGGAGTGGGAGCGGCGCATCGGCGTCATCGAGCGGGCCGTCAAGGACGTTCCGAGCGTGCAGTGCGAGCGAATCGTGCCCGCCATCGCCAATCACGTTCCGCATTTGCAGATCGTCTGGGACGAGAAACGGTTGAAGATCACACGCGAGCAGGTGACGCGCGAGTTGGCTCAGGGCGATCCCTCCATCGTGATTGCTCGGGTTCACGGCTCGGGCGATCGAGGCATTCTCATCTCGGTCTTCGTGCTGCAAGAGGGCGAGGAGAAAATCGTCACCGAGCGGCTTCGGACGCTTCTGACGCGATTCCAGACGCCCTGACCCACCGGCTCGCCCGAGGCTCTCGGACGGCTTCATTCCGCAGTGACGTCTTCCTCTTTCGTTTTCTCATCCTCGCGCAAGCGCGTGGCGTCGTTGTCAATGCCGTTGAGGCTCTCGGAGGAGTGGCGGCCGAACGTCTCCTCGGGATTGGCCGCCTCCTCCGGGTTCTTGCGCAGCTCCTCCTTGAGCGTCTTGCGCCGCCGCCTGTTGCCGGCGCGCTTGATGGTACGCTTCAACTCCCGCTGCATTCGTTTGTCGTCGCGTTGAGGCATGGCACGCTCAGGGTTACTTTACCTGTCCGAGTTCTCCCTTGAGATCGGCGAGGACGTTTTGCTTGGTGGTCGCATCGGTCCTCATACGGGTCCGAACCACGTCGAGCGCGTTGGTGATGTGCTGGCCGTGTAGTTCAAGATGTTCAAACACGGCGCGCGAGCCGGCGTCGAGAGGTAGCTCAATGCGCCAGTAACCATCCACCTTCTTCAGGAGCAGGGTCTGTCCCAATCGTGCCCCCAGGCGAGAACTGGATTCGGCCGCGATAACCGCGATGGCTGTATCGCCGCCCGGCGACTGCTTGACGTCCTTGGTGCTGATCCGGCT
>JBBRIK010000459.1:0-5388 GCA_038221045.1 Gemmatales bacterium | reverse complement strand
ATTTCACGCCTTTTTTTTTGACACCCCAATTTTTTTTACAATCGGGGGGGGGCCCGGCCCCGCCCCCCCCCGCAACGGGCTTAAAAACTGCTGGGCTGCCCCCCCGCCCCACCCCTTTGCACATCTTGAGGCGACTATAACATCTTGATTGACTTCAGGATGGAGAACCCTCAATGATCCTGCCCTCTCAGCCGAAACCGGCCAAGCCCTCTTTCGCTCTCGACGTTCTGGCCCGCTTGCCCCTGGCGGAGGCTTTCTACTCCCTGTGGCATTTCCTTGCCGAAGCCGACTTTCTGCAAACCCTCTTCGACAAGCATCGCGGACGCGCCTACCAGGACCAACTCACCTTCGCCGAACTCGTCCACGTCGTCGCCGATGCGCTCACACGCTATCACGGCAGTGGCCGCAAAGCCTTCGTCGAAGCCGTTGACCACCAACAACTCAGCACCCAGCAACGAGCGATCTACGGCAAACTCAGCCGCCTCCCCTTGCCCTTGGCCGAAGCCTTTCTCGCCGAAATGACCGGACGCTTGCGGCCGCTGTTTCCCTCCGGCATGCTGCGCACCCAACTGCCGGCCTCCCTGGTGGGCCTGACGGTCGTCATCGTCGATGGCAAGAAGATCAAACGGGTCGCCAAACGCCTGCTCGAACTCCGCGGACGTCCGGGCAAGGTCTACGGGGGCAAGATCCTGGCCGCTTACCTGCCCGCCGACGGTCTGGCGGTGGCCTTGGCCGCTGACCCCGACGGCGAAGCCAACGACATTCGCCTGGTGCCGCGATTGTTGCCCCAGGTCCGCGCTTGCGTGGACGGGCCGCGGTTGTGGGTCGCGGATCGCCAGTTCTGCGATCTGGATCAGCCGGGGCGGTTTGCCGAGCAGGGCGACCATTACCTGATCCGCTTCAGCCAAAAGACCGGGTTTCATCCCGATCCGCAGCGTCCCCGCCGCCAGGGTCTGGATGCGGCGGGCCGGACGTTCCATGAGGAGTGGGGCTGGATGGGGGCGGAATCGCAGGGGACACGCCGCCGTTATGTGCGGCGAATCTGGCTGGAGCGTCCGGGCGAAGAAGCGGTGATTCTGGTGACGGACCTGCTGGATGCGGAGTGGTACCCGGCGGTGGATCTGCTGGTGGTCTACTTGACACGCTGGCAAATCGAAGTGGTGTTTCAGAAGATCACCCAGGTGTTCGAGTTGCGTCATCGGATCGGCTGCTCGCCGCAGGCGACGGTATTTCAGGCGTCGTTGTGTCTGGTGATTTACAATGTGCTGGAAGCGTTCCGCAGTACCATCGGGGCCAGCCGTCCGGAGCCGCTGGCGTTGGAGCGGCTGTCGCTGGCGAAGATCTTCGACGACGTCCATGAGGAGTTGGTGTCGTTGCACCGGGTGTTGCCCCCCCAGGAAGTGCTGGCGGGCTTGACGATGGGGTTGACCCTGGAGGCGGTGCGTGAGCGGTTGTGGGGTCTGCGGGGGAGTGCGTGGTCGGCAGACTGGCTGAAAGCCATCCCCAAGAAGCCGCGGGTCTACAAGCCCCGGGTCAAAGCCAAGCAATCGGGAGCCCACACGTCGGTCCACAAGATCCTCCAGCAAGCCAAACAGCAGAAGAAGGCGAAAACACTTCAGGAAGCCGAACAGCAGAAGAAGGCGAAAACACCCCCGCAAGGTACTCAATAGATGTGCAAAGGGGTGGCCTCCCCCTCCCGGGAGCCAGCTTTCTGAAACAGGCTTTTACCGTCGAGGAGCAGGATCAGGTCGTCCGGCGCAGTAGACCGCCCTGTGCCGAGGGACGCAGCGTCGTTCCCTGGGCCGAGGGACGCAGGGTGGTTCCGTTGGCGCTGGGACGCTTGCTTGTACCGTTGAGGCTGCCTGTCCCGCCTTCGCAGAAGCGACGTAGCGGCACTGCCACCGCCAGCGGGATCTGATAGCGGTCTTCCGGCTGCTTGGCGAGCATCTTCTTCACGATCGCCGCCAGTTCGTCCGGCACATCTTCGCGGAGACTCTGGACCGGCGGCGGCTCCGCCTGCTGATGCTGAATCAGTTTCTGCATCAGTGACGATCCGGGGAACGGTGGCTGTCCAGTCAATAGGTAGTAGAACGTGCAACCCAGGCTGTAGATGTCGGCCCGAATATCGACGAGTTGCGGATTGCGCGCCTGTTCCGGAGCGATGTAATCGGCCGTGCCGATCAGCATGCCTTCTTCGTGATTGGGGCTGCACGAACCCGAAAGATCGCTCGCGCCCTCGGCATGCTGCAAACGAGCCAGGCCCCAGTCGAGGATCTTGATGACTGGGTCGGCGGGCCGCTTCCAGGTGACGCCGGGCGTCGGCGCGTTGTATCCAGGGGGGTGCAGCAGGTAGAGGTTGGCCGGTTTGATGTCGCGATGCACCAGGCCCATCGTGTGGGCATATTGCAAGCCCGCGGCGACCTGGCGAATGTAGTCGCACGTCTCGGAAATCGGCAGCGCGCCTGACAGCTGCACCACCTTGCTCAGGTCGGTCCCCTCGACGTACTCCATCGCGAAGTAGAGGGATGCGCCGGTCTGGCCGGCGTCGTGCGTCTTGATGATGTTAGGATGATTGAGGCGGGTGACGGCTTGCAATTCGCGCTCGAACTGGCGCACGGCGTCCGCGTTGCAGGCGAGGTCCTGGCGCATCACTTTGAGGGCTACATACCGGCTCTTGCGGCTGTCCCAGCCCTTGTAGACGTCGCTGACCCCTCCTTCGCCCAGCCGATCGACGATACAATAAGGACCGACCATCAGTCGAGTGGCGTGACCTTCAAAGAGGTGTTTGGCCTGGTAGACCGTCAGCCAGTTGGCCTGGACCAGGTAACGGGTCAGGGCCTGAGGCGTGTCGAAGCCGGCGAGCACTTCAGCGGAGAGCTGTTCGAGCTGCTCGGCGTCCAGTACCCGCTCGTAACGGAGGACCTCAACCAGGGTGTTGACGGAATCGATGGTCATGACGGAGTTCACTGATTGCTGGCGGGCGGCTCCGATCCGCAAAGGGGGCAGACGGGCCGCCGCAGCCTGTTCCGGGGGGTGCTGCTGACTAAACCTTAGCTCATATTTCCCCCCGGCGGCAAAAATCGAACGAGTCTCGCTCCATGTCCTTCACCAAAAAGGATTTAACATGCGTCATGCAGTTGTCATCGATGCCGTCCGCACTCCGGTCGGACGGGCGCACGCCGAGAAGGGCATTTTCCGCGATGTGCGCGCGGATGATCTGTCCGCCGACCTGATGTCGGCCTTGCTGGAGCGTGTCGGCATCCCCGCCGCCCTGGTCGAGGATGTTGTCTGGGGCTGCGTCAAGCAGCAGTCCGAGCAGGGCTACAACATCGGCCGGATGTCGGCTTTGATCGCGGGCCTGCCGATCGAGACGGGGGCGGCGACGGTCAATCGGCTGTGCGGCTCGAGTTTGCAGGCGATCAATCAGGCGGCCCAGAGCATCGCGGCTGAGTGCGAGGACATTCAGATTGCGGGCGGCGTCGAGCACATGCACCACATTCCGATGGAGTCCGGCTTCGATCCGAGTCCGCGTCTGCACTATCTGCACAGTCCCGCGACGATGAACATGGGCTTGACGGCCGAGAACCTCGCCCTGCGCTACAAGATCAGCCGCCGCGAGCAGGACGAGTTCGCCTATCGCAGTCATCAGAAGGCGGCCCGCGCGACCGACGCCGGCGAATTCAAGAACGAGATCATTCCGACCTGGGGCCGCGATGACGAGGGCCGCAAGAAGCTGATAACCGAGGATCAGTGCATCCGCCGCGATACCAGCGTGGAATCGCTGGGCGCTCTCCGGCCGGTCTTCATGCCGGAGGGAGGCAGCGTCACGGCCGGCAACGCCAGCCCGCTGAACGTCGGCGCGGCCGCCGTGCTGATCATGTCGGAGGATCGCGCCGCCGAGTTGGGACTGAAGCCAATGGCGCGCATTCGGGCGATGGCCGTGGCGGGCGTCGATCCGTCGGTGATGGGCCTCGGCCCCGTGCCGGCAACGCACAAGGCGCTTCAGCGAGCGGGGCTGAAACTGGAGGACATCGACCTGATCGAGTTGAATGAGGCGTTCGCGGCCCAGGCGCTGGCGGTGATGAAATTGCTCAAGGCGAACCCGGAGAAGGTCAACATTCGCGGCGGAGCGATTGCGATCGGTCATCCGCTGGGCGCGAGCGGAGCGAGGATCACGACGACGCTGCTGCACGCAATGCGGGATCGAAATGTTCGCTACGGTCTGGCGACGATGTGCATCGGGGCGGGTCAGGGCATTGCGACAATCTACGAGCGCGTGTGAGGGGTGCTGCTTGCGGCGTAGCGGGGAGTCCGCTACGCCGCAAGCGGCAAGAACGCAGCCTTACCGTCTTGGGGGCAGAGACTCTTCAGCCGGCGGAGGCGGCGGAAGACGCCGGCGCGGGGGCGCTGCCGGGACGGGCGCGGTTCGGCGGGCCTCCAGTTCGGGCTGAGCATTCTTCAGGAAGGCGTGGATGTAGAGCTGGCGATTGCCGAAGTTGTTAAGGGACGCAAGCTGCGCTTGCAGATCCTCCTGCGGTAGACCACGGCCCAGTACGTCGCGATACAGGCCCTGCAAGAAACGGGCAGGCCTGCCGCCGTGACGCTGATAGTATTCGTCGTTGGCCAGGAAGGCGGCTTCGAGTTCGAGAATCGGCGTACCCTCTCGGATGTATCCGACCCAGTTGCGCAGGCCGGACTCATCGGGTTCGCGGCGAAGGAAGTGGTTGTACCAGCCGGCGACAATGTCCGTGGGAGTTGGACCCTGAGCTTTGACCTCCATTGCGGAGGTACTGAACGCTGCCAGAGCGAGGGTGTACAGTATCGAGCGTCTCATGGTGTCACCTCATACCTTTCGTTTTCTTGCCGCTTGCGGCGTAGCGGCATGACCTCACACTAAGAATGCTTTCATCTCGGGCGTCTTGCGCCCCAATCGAATCTTTGACATCCCGCAGTCATCCGCTTATACTGCTTGTTGTAACCTGCCTCCCTGCCCGCCTCTCCCAAGACGGGAGTCCTGCCTTATGCGATCTGTCTCTCGGATCCTTCTCTGGAGTTCCGCTCTCTTGACGGTTCCCTCGGCTCTCGGAGCCGACACGGAGTACTTCGAGAAGAAGATCCGGCCCGTTCTTGTCGAGCAGTGCTACTCCTGCCATTCCGTTGACGCCCAGAAGGCGAAAAAGCTCAAGGGCGGACTGCTGCTCGATACGAAAGCCGCCCTCCTCAAGGGAGGCGATACCGGACCCGCTCTCGTTCCCGGCAAGCCGGACGAGAGCCTGCTCATCAAGGGCCTCCGTCACTCCGATGAACTGTGCATGCCTCCCAAGGGGAAACTGCCCGCGAACGTCGTCGGTGACTTCGAGGCATGGGTCAAAATGGGCGCTCCCGATC
>JBBRIK010000458.1:0-5388 GCA_038221045.1 Gemmatales bacterium | reverse complement strand
ACCTTCGCCGGAACTCCGAGGGTGGAGTTGCCGCTGCTGGCCGACGCTCTCGACACCTCCTTCACCGGTCTCTACACTCCCGGCGGCGTTGCTCCGCGCCGGCTGGACGTCAACTCGGTCGCCATCCTGTTCGAGCTGGCTCTGGGGCTTTCCGCCTGGAAGGAGTATCAGGGGGCGCGCTGGGCGCTGCGCTGCAACCCCTCCAGCGGCAATCTCCATCCCACCGAGGGGTACGCCGTCCTACCGTCGCTCCCAGGGATCGAAGCGGGCGTCTATCACTATGTCAGCCGCGACCACGTCCTCGAACAGCGCCGTGCCTTCACGGACGGCGAAGCGGCTCGACTGGCAGAACGGTTGTCCCCTGGGTCCTTCCTGATTGGACTGTCGTCGATCCACTGGCGTGAGGCCTGGAAGTATGGCGTTCGCGCCTTCCGCTACTGTCAGCACGACGTCGGCCACGCCCTTGCCGCCGTCCGCTATGCGGCGGCGGGGCTGGGCTGGCCGGTTCGGCTGCTCGATCACCTGAGCGATGACGCCGTCTCTGCCTGGCTCGGCCTCGCGGGTGAGGGTTTCACCGGCGTGGATGCCCTCGACTGCGAACATCCCGACGCGCTGGTCCACGTCGGCCCTGCTGTCCTGCCCGATCTGGAAACGCCCGGCAACGGCGCATGGCGGGGCCAGGCCAACCCGTTGAGTCGCGCTCACGTCTCCTGGGACGCCATCGACGTTGTGGCGGAGGCGACACGGAAGCCCCCAACCAGACCGGCCTCACTCGCTCCGCTGGCAGCCCTGCCTCCCCTGACAGGGGCGGGGGTGCCGGTCATCTCAGCGGCGGCCTTGATTCGCCGCCGCCGCAGTTGCCTCGCCCTGGACGGCCAGAGTTCTCTCGACGCCTCCGCGTTCTATCGAATGCTCGACTGCCTGCTGCCGCGGCCCGGCGCTGCTCCCTGGGACCTCTTGCCGTGGCGGCCCCTGATCCACGCCGCTGTCTTCGTCCATCGTGTTCGCGGCCTGGAAGCCGGCCTGTACCTGTTCGAGCGTTCGCGAGAGGTGCATGACGAACTCCGGGCCGCCTGCTCCTCGACCTTCCGCTGGCAACGGCCGAAAGACTGCCCCGAACACCTGGCTTTCTACCTGCTCAGAGCAGGCGACTATCGTGAGGAAGCACGGACGGTGAGTTGTCATCAAGACATCGCAGCGGACGGGGCCTTCAGCCTGGGAATGATCGCCGCGTTCGGCCCGACGATCCGCGGCGAAGGTCCGTGGTGGTATCGCCGGCTGTTCTGGGAGGCGGGCGTACTCGGGCAGGTGCTGTATTTGGAGGCGGAGGCGGCGGGAGTGCGAGGCACCGGCATCGGCTGCTACTTCGACGACGCCTGCCATCGACTGCTGGGGCTGTCCGGAGACGCCTGGCAAGACCTCTACCACTTCACCGTCGGCGAACCTGTCGAGGACCAGCGCTTGCGCACTCTGGGGCCGTATGCCCACCTGAGCGGGCGGTAGGAGCGCTCCTCATCTGGGACTCTATTCATCGATGCGGCATCTCGCGCCAGGAGGAACAACTGCCATCCGGACAGCCATCCACCGACGTGCAGGGAATCTGGGGACGATCGCAGGTCGGACACTTTTTCTTGCATACATGATGGCTAAATTCACTCAGGAAGCTCTTCGAGGGTACGAAGATTCGATCGCCTGCATGGATCTGATAATTGGTCGAGGTATCGCCCAACTGCACGATCTGCTCGTAGCAAATCGGCAGGACGAGCCGGCAACTGTCGGGAGGCGACGGCCGGCTCATGGTGATCTTGCGCACGTCGGCCTTGCTGTTGACGCCGCCGGCCGCGAGGAGGGCATCCAGCACCGTCTCTCGGCCCGCCAGAGGAAAGGCGCCCGGAGCGTTCACTTCGCCGAGGACGTAAAAGACCTTGCTCTGGCGCGACACGATTCGGACGGTGATAGGTCCGAGGTCCTTTGCGGCCTCCTTCAGGACGGCCTTGACCTGAGCCTGAACCGCTCGCTCGACGTCCTCGACGATCATGCCGGCGACCTGGAGCCGGCCGAACTTGCCGAGTTGGATGCTGCCGTCGAGAAGCACAGGCTGATCGCCCGGAATGCGGATCGGGGAATCGAAGTCGGCCGGCTGAATTAGGAGGACGTCCCCCGGCTCGATCATGTAAGGAGCCGCTGGGGCCTTGTTCAACTCCCGCGGCAGCGCCATCGGCTCGTAGTTCACCTCGCGGGCTACTTTCGTTTCCGGGAGCAGGCGGTGTCCTTCGGGAAACAGGCCCAGCCCGCCGCTCGACGAGGTGCTGCACCCCGCCATCACCGCGATCAGGAGAGCGGCCCCAACCAGCGGCATTAGCCGTCTCGTCTCGTTCATCTCTTCTCTCCCGTTCAGTACGACCTGCCTCCAAGGGCGAAGCGGCCTTACTGACGTTATCGGCAAATCGGGAGAGCCTGCTGAAATCCGCAAGGACGGAATTTCAGGAGAGTTGCCCTTGGGGTGGGTTCGTTTGACAAATGGGTTAGCCGCGACGCGGAGAGTTCGGAGAGGAGCGTGTGGCCCGATGACGCAGTACGCGCTCCGCTCCGAAGACTCCGCGTCGCGGCTAACCATCGGAAGGGTCGTTCCCTGCCGGGGGGAGGAGATCAAGGAGTGAAATCGCGAACCTGAGCCGGCAAACCGGCGCGAAGGAAAAAGCGAATCGTCTCCTCGGTCAACAGCCTGACCGGCTCGAAGTGAGGGATAGGGTTCTTGAGCGTGCCGCCAACGCGGAGATGGACGACTCGATTCGAGAGGAATTCGCTGGCGCGCAGAAGAACCTCGATCGGCAAGGACTGGCCTGCCGTCCCCAGAGCAATCAGGCGGAAGAGAACAGGGTTGACCAGTAACTGTCCGGTGCGAGCCGTCACTTCCAGGTCGAGAACGCCCCGGACCGTCACATTCCCCTCGGCCATCAGCTTCAAGGACTTGCTATCGACACTCAGCCGGCTGACCCGCCAGATGCCACGGCCCAGCGTCGCCCTCAGTTCGCCTTTCTCATAAGCGGACGAAGGGGAAGCGCCACGGAGGAAAGGCGCGACCTGAGACAGAATCGGCAACTGAAGCGCCTGAGCCTGACTGAAGTCCGCTTCGAGCCGGCCGGTGAGGTCGTCCGCACTGCGGACGTCCCGGCCAACGATGTCGAGACGCGCTCTTGCCCGTCCATTCCCGAGTTGCCGATTGACGTCGGCGAAGGGCCTCAGCAGCGATCGTAACTCAACGTCCTGCAAGCGAAGGTGGGCCTCGACGCGCGAGCCGTAGCCCCATCCCAGTGTAGCCTGAAGGGAAGCCCGGCCCAGCGCGACCATGGCGCTGCTCTCGCTCACGTTCAACTCGCCGGCGTCGCCGGCGGCAGAGAACGAGACACGATAGGGAATATGCCACTCGGCCACATCGACGTCGTAGACCTTGCCGCGCGCCAGGATCGCTTCGCCGCCGCCGCGCCACTCTCTGCCGGCCGCTCCCCAGAAGCGAATGTCGAGCGGGCCTTCGACGAGGGTTTCATCGTCGAAGAAGAGGCCCGCCAGTTGCGAAGCGTCAATGCGCGTCAGGGTGGCGTTGACGGTACTGCGATCCGGATGACTCAGGTTTAGCGCGGCCCGCAGTCGAATGGAGCCGCCCAGCACCTCGCCGCTCAGTTCCGGCACCTCCAGAATCGAGCCATTGAGCCGCAGCGCCGCGGTCAGTCGCGTGGCGAGGTCGCGGCGCTCCCAGCGCAGACGGCTCACCTCAACCGTCCCTTTACCTCGCGTCAGTCCCGCGTCATCCGTCGCATAATCCAGCGTCACATCAATGAGGCCACGCAAAGGAGCCGGGGTGTTCTGAGTCGCCAGCGCTCGCATCAATTCGCCCAGGCGTGCTCGACGAATGCGAACCGAGCCACTCGCACCTTCGGGTTGCGCGGGCAGCGCGGCCTGTTGCAGCGGCTCCTGTTTCGGAGGCGGCGCCTCTTCAACGGGTTTCCTCTCGCCCGTCGTCGGGACTCGGCCTTCCACGTCGAAGGTCCCGCCGAGAGCATTGCCTTCGAGGCGATAGCCGATCATTCCAGGGCGATAACTGATGCGGCCATGCAGTCGTTCTGTCGGCACGTTCTGGACGCGCAGTTTCGGGGCGTCGAGATCGAGACGCGTGGTGAACTCGCGCTCGCCGTCGCGCTTCGCCGGCGCGATCTTGCCTGCCAGCTTACCCGACGCCTCGCCCTCGACCTTCACCGGCAGCTTCTTGAAGTCTTTCGCCAGCAGACCCACATTCACGTTCTGTAGTTTCAGATCGACCTCGCCGCTCTCCTCGGGACGGAGCGGCAGCACCACGGAACCGGAGACTTTGCCGCGATAGAGCTGCGCGTCGAACTTGTCCAGCGACAGTTGCCGCTCGTCGAACTTCCAGCCGGAGTGAAGCGATTCCACGCTCACATCCCCCACCTTGAGTTTGCGTCCATCGACCGTTCCCGTCGCTGCGTACTTCAGCGGCGTCAGCGTTCCCTTGACGATGGCACCCGCCGTCAGCTTCCCCTCGATGCTCAGGGGCAGCTTGAATCGAGGAGCGAGCTTCTGCACGGCGGCCAGGTCGGACTCATCGGTATCGAGCTTCAACTGGAAGGGCTGCTCGCCCTTCAACGTGGCGCTGGCGGAACCCTCGACGTTGAGGCCCTCGATGCCAAACTTGATCGAGGTGGCGGCCAACTCGCCCTTTTCCAGATGAACGACCGTTGATGCGCGATCGAGAGCCATGCCCATGACGCGAAGCGTATCGGCCTTCGCGACCGCGTGGGCGTTCCACGAGGTCAGGTCTCGGACCTTGCGAGCGGGAACGCGCCAGGTCAGCGTCGCGCCGAAAGTGCCGCCCCCTTTGTCTTCCATCACGCCGGGGAGCAGGCTCAACACACGCGCCACGGGAATATCGGACAGGGTCAGGCTGGCAGCGATGTCGCCGATAGGCGCCACGTCCATGCGTGCGCTACCCTGAAAGCTGCCCGGCTTTTCTCCGCCGGGAACCTCGCCGCGCAGGTTCTCCAGGTGCAGCACTCCCTGGTCGAGTCGAATGCGTGCCTTGACCTGATCGAGTTCGAGATCGGCGAGTTTGATCCGGGTGAGGTCCGCAGTGCCATTGAGGCGATAGAGGGCGATGTCGTTCGGCGTATCGACCGGCAGAGCGACCTGCACCTTGAAACTGCCTTTTCCCGCAACGGGGAAGGGCACCTCGACGCCGAGCTTCTGGACGAACTGGCCCAGATCGATGTCCTTGAATCCGAAGCTGGCCTCGAAGTACGTCGGTGCCTTCCCGGGCGTCGGCGTGCTGCCCGGCAGGACCGACAGGACAGCCTTGCCGGTGTCCGCGATTGAGTG
>JBBRIK010000457.1:0-5389 GCA_038221045.1 Gemmatales bacterium | reverse complement strand
TCGGCGCAATGCTTCTCGTAGTTGATCGGCTCCATGTAGCGCCCCGCCGCATCGGGCTTGTGGCAGCCGATGCACTGCAACTGAACCGCCTTGCCTTCGCGTCCGAAGATGCCTCCCTCCTTGAGGTGTTTCTGATGGTTGAAATGCAACTGCCCCGTGTCTTGACGCTGGGCGAATTCGGGATGCTCGTTCCCTTGAAAGCTCTTGACGTCGCTGTACTTCAAGCCAGCCTCGCCGGGCTTGCGGTGCTTCTTCAGATCGCTGTGGCAGGCCGTGCAGCGTCCATCGGCGACGCGAGCCAGGCTGAGCCGGCCTCGATGTTCGCGATGGCAGTCGGCGCACGCGGGTGGAGAGATCGCTGCCTGATTGTGAGCGGGTCCATCGTGGCAGGAAGTGCAGGCGCGATCGCTGACGACATGCGTGCCGGCGTCCCAGTCGAAGAGCTTCTTCGCGGTCTGAAAGTTCTCCTGATGGCAGCGTCCACAATCGTCGTTGAACATGCGATGAGCCGACGACAACGGCCCCGCCTGGACCAGGCGCGACGAATGCGGCAGCACGGCGGCCAGGGTGACGCCGGCGATGCAGACGGCGAGCGCGCTCCAGGTGAGCAGCCGTCGCCAGCGCTTGAGCCGTCTCTGGCGGCGGTAGTAATCCAACTCGATCCATTCGGGGAGGTTCTTCTGAGTGCGAAAGGCCGAGGGCATGTTCTCCTCCTCTCCCTCGAAACGGCAAGGCCGAAGGCATGGTCAGTGGGAAAGCGCTGTCACGATATGCACCAAGCCCAGGACCAGGAGCGCGACTGACAGTGGAACGTGGACGAGCAACCAAGCGTGAAGCCAGAAATGGATACGCTCCTGCTCCAGCAGCAATCGGCGTTCCTCGCAGAAACGCGCCAGGCGATCGACTTCGCTCGCCACCTCGTCCATGCCGGGCAGCCGCCGCAGTTTGCCGAAACGGGCCTCGACCTGGACGGGATCGACCAGCGGATTGTGCGCCGGCACGCGCGGCTGCAAGAAGGGGCGAACATCCTGCTCGTAGAAGTCGCGCAACTGAGCGAGCGAATCGCTGGCATAGTGGGCGGCGGCGAGTGTACTCTCGACGCTATGGGGCGACGGATCGTGCGGCCCACAAATGCTATCGACCAGGGCGTCGGCTTCGCGCCGCATGACCTCGCACAGATGCGGAATCTGTTCGTAAGGCGCCTCGCAAGGCACGCGGGCCGTCAACAGACGCGGCAGCACTTGCTGAACGACGACGCCGAGAAGGCCCGTGCCGAGGACGCCGATCAGCACGATCCACAGAGCGATTAGGAGTGGTCCTCCCCAGGAGAAGTTACTGTGACAGAGAAGGAACACGCCGCTGAGCGCCCCGAGCCAGAGATGCCCGCGCAGCCAGGTTTGACGCGCCCCCAGCCAGCGGCGAACCGGCACCTTGCGATGGCCGGCGAGCAGGCCCGCGTAGATCATCAGCATTGTGCCAGCGACTCCGTACCACAGGCAGACGAAACTGCCGCCGGTCAGCGCCTCGGGACTGCGAGCATTCAGGACGCGGTGGAGAACGAAGGCCGTCGAGCCGATTGCGAGGGCGGCGATGCACCAGCGGCGATGGGTCGAGTCGATCAGCACCTTGACAGTCCGCTCCGCGAGGCATGGGTTCTCGTCTCTGCGTATGGTACGACGGAACGCGCACGTCATGCAAGAGCGCGAACGCTCACTCTTTCACAGGAGTGACCGTTATCCGCCATTCCAGCCGCGCGCGCGAACCGCGCACGCGCTGGACGTAACGCGTCGGAAAGCCACGCTCGGCGTCGAAGTGGGCCGTCGCGAAATTACGGCGTTGACCTTCCTTCACCTCGCTGAGGTGGGACTCGATTTGATCGAACATCCCGGACACCGTGTAGCGCTGCCGTTGTTCGACGGTCATCGCTTCGAGCGGCATCAATCGCTTGTTCGCCCACAGGGCGACGACCTCGCCCGCCCGCACCTTGACCTCGTAACGATCGCCTTCCTCATCGTCGTCGATCCGTTCGAGATAGCGAAGATCGTAGTTGGCCGGCTCCTTCTGGATCCAGCGCGCCCGCGCCTCGGCGACCTGCTCCAGCGTCACCAGTTGCCGAAGATTGACGATGATCGGCGTGACGACGGCGACCATCCCCAGCAAGAGGAGAGCGAGAAAATACCAGAGAAAAGCTCGCGGACGAGGCATGGCAAATCCTGAATGATGAATGATGAATGATGAATGATGAATGGAAGACAAGAGAAAATCCACGCTGTCGTGTTTGTCTTTCATTCATCATTCATCATTCATCATTCATCATTTGACTCCGGGCGCGTCGAAGGTCTCTCCCTTGGCGATGACGACCACGCCCTGCTCCGAGACAAGAAAGCCGCGCTGACGGTCGTGATCGAGGTCCTGGCCGAGGACCGTGTGCGCCGGCACCTTGACGTCCTTGTCGATGATCGCTCGCCGAATACGGCAGTGCCGGCCAATCTCGACGCGGTCGAACAGGATCGCGTCCTCGACCGTGGCATAACTGTTGACGCGCACGCCCGGCGAGAGAATGCTGCGCCGCACCTGGCCGCCGGAGATGATGCAGCCCTGCGAGACCATGCTGTCCAGCGCTTCGCCTCGCCTCGCCTGTCCCACGGGGCCACTCTCGGCGAAGACGAACTTCGGTGGCGGGATTTGCGGCTGATAGGTGCGCACCGGCCACTCTTGGTCGTAGAGGTTGAACAGCGGGTCGATGCCGATCAGGTCCATGTTGGCCTGAAAATACGCCTCGATGGTGCCGACGTCGCGCCAGTACGAGTCGGCCTTGCGATTCTTGTCGCGGAAGCGGAATGAATTGACGTCGCCGCTCGCGATCATCATCGGCAGGATGTTGCGGCCAAAATCGTGATTGCTGTCCTGCCTGGCCGCGTCCTGGCAGAGCCATTCGTACATCGCGCGAGCCGTGAAGACGTAAATCCCCATCGACGCCATGCACAGGTCGGGCTGTCCCGGCATCGGCGGCGGGTCGGCCGGCTTTTCGACGAAGCTGACCACGCGCTCGCGCTCATCGACATGGAGGATGCCGAAGTTGCTTCCTTCCGCGCGAGGCACGGGGATGCAGCCCATCGTCAGGATGGCGTGCCGATCCAGATGCGACTGGATCATGTCGAGGTAGTCCATCTTGTAGACGTGATCGCCGGCAAGGATGAGGACGAGGCGCGGATCGGCTTTCTCGATACTGTAGATGTTCTGATAAATCGCGTCGGCGGTCCCCTTGTACCAGTTCTCGTCGATGCGTTGTTGCGGCGGCAATACCTCGATATACTCGTCCAACTCGCGCGGCAGGAAGGACCAGCCGGCGGCGATGTGGCGGTCGAGGCTGCGGTTCTTGTACTGCGTCAGGACGAAGACGCGGCGGAGGTTGCTGTTGATGCAATTGGACAGGGTGAAGTCAATGATGCGATAGAGTCCGCCGAAGGGGACGGCGGGCTTGGCTCGATCGCGCGTGAGTGGTCCCAGGCGTGTGCCTCGGCCCCCCGCAAGGATGATTGTCAGAACGTCCTTCACCGCCTCCATCCCCTCTGGAGCGCATCTCCTGAAGACCTCTCAAGGCTCTCCTTCCTTTTCTATGCCGTCCGGGCCACCCGTCAGGCGTCGCGATTGAGGAAACCGGCGCTCGACTGGAAGATCCGCTTGCGCCGCTGCTGCGAGGAGCCGGCGTTCTGCTGCTGCTCCTGCAAGTCGAGCAGGTTCGCCTGACAGTACGGACACTCGACCGTTTCGAGGTGGAAGCGCAGGTAATCGAAATGCGCCTCGTCGAGGACGCCGAGGAGGTAACTGCCGAGCTGCTCCCGGTTGGGACAGGTGAGGCGTTGACGCCGCCAGATGGCCCCGATGCTGTGTTCGCCACGGTCGCGCTCCTGCATGACCTGGCGCAGCAACTGCTGCAATTCGACGGAGTCGCGCAGCATTCGCTCGATGCGAGCCGACTCCGTCTCGGTCAGCGCATCGTCCAGAAAGGCGTGCAATTGCTCGCGGGTAATGTCGGACATGGGGGAATGCCGGGAGAAGGATACGGTTTCTTCTCCGGGCATTGTATGCTATCGTCGCTCCCGCGCCCATCAAGGAGTCCCTCACCATGAAGATCGTCGATATCCGTTTGACCGGGCTGACGGGAGGCACCGTCGATGGCGGCTGGCCCGAGGATTTCAAGCCCGAGGACGACCTGCACACCATTCTCGAAGTCCTCACCGACGAGGGCCTGACCGGCGTCGGCAGCGTCTTCACCAGCAAGGCGCTGACACAGGGCGCGATCGAGTTGCTGCGTCCCATCCTCATCGGCGAACGCGCCGACGAGCCGGCGCGGGTGACGGAGAAATTGCGCCAATCGACGTTCTGGCAGGGACGCGGCGGCTCGGTGGAGCACGCCATCAGCGGCCTTGACATCGCCCTGTGGGACATCTACGGCAAGATGTGCAACCAGCCGGTCGGCCGGCTGCTCGGCGGCTTCTACCGGACGCGCATCAAGCCGTATGGCTCGATCCTGTTCGATGAGGCCCCGGCCCTGCGTCAGCGGCTGGAGGCGACGGTGTCGCGCGGCTTCAAGGCGATCAAGATGGGCTGGCGTCCCTTCGGCCGCCGCGACCGCAAGAGCGACGAGCTGCTCATCAAGACGGCGCGTGAGACGGTCGGTCCGAACGTCGAACTGATGGTCGATGCAGGCGGCAGCGAGCAGTTCTGGCCGCACGGCTACAAGTGGGCGCTGGAGACGGCGAAGATGCTCGCGGATTACGACATCGTCTGGTTCGAGGAAGCCCTTCCGCCGGACGATATCGAAGGCTTCATCGAACTGCGCCGCCACGCGCCGCTGCCGATCACGACCGGCGAGGTGCTGACGCGGCGGCAGAGTTTCAGGCCGTTCCTCGAACGCGGCGCGGTCGATATCATTCAACCGGACGCGACCAAGTGCGGCGGGCTGACGGAGGCGTGGCGTATCGGCTGGATGGCTTACGACCATAACATCCAGATGGTGCCGCACGGCTGGAACACGGCCATCGGACTGGCCGCCGATCTGCAACTGTCGGCGGCGATGCCAGTGGCCCGGTACGTCGAATACCTGACGCCGTGCGTCTACCTGGATGAGTTGATCGTCGAGCCGTTCTACCCGGATGCGGAGGGATACTTGACGATTCCCGAGAAGCCTGGACTCGGGATCGAACTGAACCGCGAGGCGTTAAAGCGGTTCGGCTGTTAGCACTGCTATCGATCGCGAGGCGGTGATAGGATGAACGGATTCGACGTAACGGGAGAATGCCATGACCATAAACGCTATCGAGATTCAGGGGACCCTGCGAGAGGACGGCACGCTGGTGCTGGACGAAAAGCCCAATTTGCCCCC
>JBBRIK010000456.1:0-5391 GCA_038221045.1 Gemmatales bacterium | reverse complement strand
AGAACATTCCTAAAGGTATCTTCATCAAGATCCTTATCACAGTCTCTCTTGCGGGAGCGGTCCGCACCGCCATCGTCTATCAGCGCGAACGTGCTGCGGCAGAATACGAGGCAGACGGATACGACGATGAGTAATCCTTCCGGTTCGCAGCCCTGGTGGGACGGCGACTTCGTCTGGCGTCCAGACGGGGAAGCCTCGTCTCCTGAGCCGCGCACCCCCGAACGAACTCCGACCCATCTGCCCCCCTCGCGCGAGCCGTCCGAACCAGTGAGACGGCCGCCTTCGCGCGACGTCACCTGCTGGCGCTGCGGCAAGGACGTCGAGGAAGACTGGGTGAACTGTCCCTACTGTCGCGCCTCGCTCGGCCCGGAACGGCCGCGCCGCAGGCGTGATGCGGAACGGCTGCCGCCTCTCGGCGACGACGACGGCGTGATGCCGATGATCTGGTTCTTCGTCGGCCTTCTCGGCGTCTCGCTGCTGGGCGGCATCGTGGCCATCAGCCTGGCTCAAAGAGGCGGCGTCTCGTACGGGGTGCAGATGGCCCTGACGCTGTTCGTCGAGGCGGTCATGACGCTGCTGGTCGTGATCGCCGTTTTCGTCCTGCCCCGGCCGCCGGAGCCGCCGAAAATATCGCCCGCGATGCAGGGGCTGACCTGGGGCCTTGCCGCGCCGCTGTTAGTCGTGATGCTCGGCCTCAACTTCCTCTATCACGAGTTGTTGCGAAAGATGATGGGACCCGGCATCGACGATATCACGTTCGGCATGGACAAGCTGTCGCCCCTCATCATCCTGATGATCTGCGTGCAGCCCGCCATCGTCGAGGAGTTGTTCTTCCGCCACCTTGCCCTCGGGCTGCTGCGTAAGCAGATGGGGATTCATGGGGGCGTCCTCGTTTCGTCGATCATGTTTGCCGTCGCTCACATCGGCGCCCCGCTGAGCATGCCCATCCTGGGCATGATCGGCATGGGGTTCGGCTACGTCCGCATCTACAGCCGGAACCTGGTCCTGCCGATGCTGCTGCACTTCCTGCACAATTTCGCGGTCATCATGTTGGTGGTGAAATGATCGGACAGACGATTCGAGGCCGCCGCGACGTGCCGATCGCGTCGATCATGTTCGCCGGCGTGGGCTGCGGTCTGCTCGGCCTTGCCTTCGTCGATTCCTCGATCCACTGGGCAATCGGGGCCGTGCTGCCTTTTTGCCTGGCCGTCCCGCTACTCTGGCCGCGCTATCGGCCCCTCGCGTTCACTTTCACGCGGACGGGAGTCGAGGTCGAGGAGCCGCCACTGACCGTCGAATACGATCGAATCGAAACGATCAAGGCGGCGAAACGTCCGGGCAACCCCGACAAGGATGGCCCGATGCACTATCCCATCGCCGTGGTGTACGACGGCGGCACGCTGCACTTGCCGCCCTGGCTGAGCGTGCCGTCCGACGAGGTCTTTCGCTTTCTGCTGGGGACGTTTCCCGAATCGGGTTCGCGAGACGTCCATCCGAAACTCGGACACTACCTGGAGGAGCAGATCGAGGAGTTCGGCGAGGAACTCGTCCATTCCTTCCGCGCCCGCGAGAATCTCGGCGCGGGACGGCCAGGGCGCGAACTGGGAGTCAGTCTGATGCTGCTGGTGACGGGAGTGGCGTGGTTCGTCATCGGAATGCTCCTCATGTCGAAGGAGAGGAAACCGAGGGCAAATCACTTTGAGGTGTGGAACGCCGTGGGAATCATCTTCACCATCTTCGCGGGCCTCTTTAGCCTGCTGTTCTGGCTGATGCGACGGCGGCAGACCGCACCGAAGGGCTTCAAAGGCTGGCGCGAGGCGAGTCTGGTCATCAGTCCGCTCGGCCTGGCGTTGATTCAGGGCGACCTGCAAGGCGAGATGCGCTGGGGGGAACTGAAGGACGTGCGCTACCGCAAGGGGACGGAGGGAGTGTATCAGCCGAATCAGCAAGGAATGCGCGGCATCACGCTGCACTTCGCCGGAGCCATCGTGAACATCGTCGATATTTACGACGCGCCGCTGAACCTGATCTACCAGCAACTGCTGCGGTACTGGGGACGATGATCGTGTCGGTCTGCCGCTTGCGGCTTTGCAGTAGATTGCAAAGCCGCAAGCGGCTCAGGCCGCGACGTTGTGAAGGTGGAACGCCGCGTTCAGCGTGTTGACCGAAATCGCATCTCCCTCACAGACCACGACGGAAATGCCGCAGTTATCCAGGACGACCTGGCGTGCCTGATCGGGCGAGAGACCGAGCAGGCTCGCGAGATAGGTGCGATTGACGACGTGATGGGCGACGACGAGGATCCCCTCGCCCCGATGCTTGCGCAGCAACTCCTCGATGGTCGGCGTCACGCGCTGATAGACGTCGGCGAAGGTCTCGCCGCCGGGATAGCCGTGCAGGGCGGGGTTGGCCATGAACTTCTGATAGGAGTCGGCGTCGAGATAGCGAATGGACTGCCAGTCCATGCCTTCCCAGCGTCCGACGTCGCACTCGGTCATGGATTCGAGCGGCTGCGGCGACAGGCCATGCGGGGCGGCGACGATGGCGGCGGTCTGCACGGCGCGCAGCATGGGACTGCAATAGCAGTGTGCGATGGCGCGGGGGGCGAGAAATTCGCGTGTGGCCTCGGCCTGACGGATGCCGAGTTTCGCGAGGGGCGGATTGTGACGGCGTCCCTGCAAACGCGCCGGACGGGCCAGATTCGCCTCGGTGGCCGCATGACGGACGAGGTACAGATAGGTTTTCGGCTCGGCTTCCTTGCCCATGTTCCGCAACTCCCGAGATCGCGAACGGCTTCCCTGCCCTTCGCCTCTGCACGAAGCGAGACTCTCCTCAGACACAAAGGTGCGGATGGATCATGCGATGAAAGGCCGGAAAAATCAAGAGGAGTGGCGGGTGTAGCGGACAACCCGCTAAGCCGCAAGCGGCAAGAACAACGGTACCCCCCCATGCCGGCACAGGAGGATCACTCCGGGCCACCGCTTGGAAGCAGCGCCTTGAATCGTTGCTCACGACTCACCGCCCCCAGGGCCGAGTCAGCGGCAAGGAGGCGTGCGAGATCCGGCTGCAGCTTGACCGCTCGCTCGAGCAGGTCCAGAGAGCGGCCGCGCAGGCGCTCCTGCTGGCCCGCCGCCGCCTCTCTCAAGGTCTGGGCGTAAACGCGGGCGGCAAGCAAGTGAGCCAACCCGTCGCCGGCGAGTAGAGCCACCCGGGCGTCAGCGTCCGCTGTCGCGGCAGTCAGGCCGCGTCCGCCGAATCCCAGCCATGCCTGCGCCCGCAGCAGGAGCACCCACGGACGCAGCATCTCGTGGTCCTCCGCCTGCGACAATCGGCCGATAGACTCACTCCATTCCCCCTCGAACAGGTGCAGCATCCCGCGTGCGAACTTGCCCCGGACGTGGTCCGGACGATCCCGCACCACCTTCTCTAGATCCGCTCGCGCCGCCTTCAGGTCTCCCCCCAGATGGCAGGCCAGCACGTGATACAGGAGCGTCTCGTAGTGGTCGGGGAGCAGTTCCAGAGCCTGGGCGAAGTCGGACGCGGCTTCGGTGAAACGGCCAAGTCGGAGCCGGGCCTGTCCCCGCAAACTCCAGGCGCGCAGGTACGACGCATCCAGCCGCAGGGCCGCGTCGAAGTCGGCCACGGCCTGCTTCAGTCCACCCGTCCTAAGGTGGAAGTTGCCTCGGTTGGCCAGCACGCTCGGCGTCGGCCGTAGGGCCGCCGCCTTGTTCAGAGCCGCCAGCGCTTCGCGCAGCGCCCCGACAGCCTTGTCTCGCTCCCCCAGGTTCAAATAAGCCACGCTCAGGTCGTTGCACACGTCCGCAAGGTCTGGCCCATCAGGGACCACTTCGAGATAGCGGCGGAAGTCATCAATGCACCCTTGCCAGTGGCCGGCCTTCAGCCGCGTCACCGCCCGGCTGTGGTAGCCGTCCGCCTCCTCCGGGGCGTCCTTGATCGCCTGGGTCAACTCGGCCTCACTCTCCTTCAGCCGGCCCATGTCGCCGAGGATCTTGCCGCGCAGCCGGCCCACTTCACCCTTGTCCCCGTGGGCCGCATCGAGCCGGCGGGCATCTTCAAGGGCAGCCTCGAACTGCTTGAGGGAGGCCAGCGTCAAGGCCCTCTCGCGCAGCATCTCCGGGTTGTTCGGGAACAGGGCCAGCGCCCGATCAAGGTCGCTGAGGGCCTCCGTGTAGTTGTGATCCTGGCGGTGCAGCACGCCGCGGTTGTACCAGGCGTCCCACAATCCCGGACTCCTTTTGATCGCCTCGCCATAGGACCGCCGCGCCTCCGGGGAGTGGCCTTCCGCCGCGAGCAGATTGCCCAGGACGAAGTAGTGGCCGCCCACTTCCGGCTCGAGAGCGATGGCCCGCCGGATGGACCGGTCGGCATCGCGAGGACGTTGTTTCAGGGCGAGGACCAGGGCGCGATTGCGGTGAGCCAGAGCATAACGCTCGTCTTGCTCCAGGGCAGCGTCGTAGTGCTTCAGGGCCTGATCGGGCTGCCCGGCTCGCTCGTAGGCCAGCCCCAGGCTATTGAGTGCCCAGGCATGTTCCCGGCGGTCGGACCGTTGCCGGGCGAGGTAGCGGCGATAGACTTTTTCCGCCTCACCAACCTGCTTGCGTTCGGCATGGGCCAGCATCAGATTCCCGTAGGCCAAGGCATAGTCGGGGTCTCGAGTCAGGGCGGCCTCGAAGGTCTCGGCCGCCTCTTGCCATTTCCTCTGCCGCAACAGCACGGTGCCGCGATTGTTGTACGCCGTCGGGTCAGAGGGACGCAGGGCGATGCAGCCCCGGAAGAGGTTCTCGGCGTCGTGATACTGGCGCAGGTTCTCCAGCACCTTCGCGAGCCGAAACAGGGTCCAATACTCGTCCGGCCTGTAGCGGAGGGCGGCCTGGAAGGACTCGGCGGCAGTGGGCCACTGCCCTCGCCGCAGCAGGACTCCTGCCTTCAGGTGATGATCCAGGAAAGTGCTCGGCAAGCCGCCGGCCTGTTTCTCATCCGCGGCAGCCTCGACCCCCCGCCCCAGTTCACGGAGCAGCCGGCCCCGGCTCTCCAGAAGCGCGATCGAGTGTCCACCGAGGGCTTCCGCCAGCCGCAGATGAGCGACCGCTTCTTCCAGTCGGGCGGCCCGATCCTCTCGGCGGCCAGCGGTAGTGCGGCGCTCCAGCCCCAGGGCCAGCAGCAACAGCACCTCGGCGGCCCGGCTGCGGGCAGGGCCGAGTTGGGCTTCATCGAGTCCAAGATTTGTGAGTGCCTCCAGGGACGACGCCGACCCCAGCAGGTGCAGTGCTTCCAGAGCCGAGCGCGCATGGTCCATTCCTTTGTCGAGGTCGGCGCCGCTGCTGCCTCCGGCCGATTGCTTGGGAGATGTATCCTCCTCGGTCCCTCCCT
>JBBRIK010000455.1:0-5398 GCA_038221045.1 Gemmatales bacterium | reverse complement strand
TATTACGAGCAGGTCCGGGCACTCGTCGAGGCCGGCGTCGATATTTTGCTGCCCGAGACGGCCTTTGACACGCTCGTGCAGAAGGCCTGTTTGTTCGCCATCGCCAAGTATTTCGAGGACACCGGCAGACGTGTTCCCGTGATGGTCTCCGGCACGATCTTCGACGGCGGACGCACCCTGTCGGCCCAGACGGTCGAGGCGTACTACACGGCCATCTCGCACTTCGACGCCCTGAGCGTCGGCATCAACTGCGCCGTCGGGGTCGATCGCATGCGACCCTTTCTCGAGAGCTTCGCGGCCATCGCTCGCAAGCCGGTCTCCTGCTATCCCAACGCGGGCATGCCCGACGGCTTCGGCGGCTTCACCGGCTCGAAGGAGCAGATGGTCGCCGCCATGTCCGAGTTCGCTCATAACGGCTGGGTGAACATCGTCGGCGGCTGTTGCGGCACTCGGCCCGACTGGATCGCCGCCATCGCCCAGGCCGTCGAGGGCGTCAAACCGCGTCGTCTTCCCGACCTGCCCGCGTGGTCCTCCTACAGCGGCTCCGAGGTGCTGACCCTTCGGCCCGAGACGAACTTCGTCATGATCGGCGAGCGCACCAATATCACCGGCTCGCGCCGCTTCGCCCGCCTGATCCGAGAAGGGAATTTCGAGGAAGCCCTCACGGTCGCGCGCCAGCAGGTCGAGGGCGGTGCAAACATCCTCGACGTCAACATGGACGAGGGCATGATCGACGGCGCGGCCGCCATGACGCGTTTCCTCAACTTGCTGGCCAGCGAACCGGAGATTGCCAAGGTCCCCATCATGATCGACTCCTCCAAGTGGGAGGTGATCGAGGCCGGTTTGAAGTGCGTCCAGGGCAAGGGGATTGTCAACTCGATCAGCATGAAGGAGGGCGAAGACAAGTTTCTCGCCCAGGCCCGCCTCGTTCACCGTTATGGGGCCGCCGTCGTCGTCATGGCCTTTACTGCGGAAGGGATTATTCCTGGAATTGCGGAAGGCCAGGCTGTCCTCTGCGACGACAAGGTTGCCATCTGCAAACACGCTTACAAGCTCCTCACCGACCAAGTTGGTTTCCCCCCCGAGGACATCATCTTCGACGCCAACATCCTGATCGTCGGCACCGGCATGGTGGAACACGCCAACTACGCCGTCGAGTTCTTCGAGGCGATCAAGCGCATCAAGCAGGAGTGCCCAGGAGCGAAGACGTCCGGCGGCGTCAGCAATGTGTCGTTCTCCTTCCGCGGCAATGAGGTCGTCCGCGAGGCGATGAACGCCGCCTTCCTCTATCACGCCATTCGAGCCGGCCTCGACATGGGCATCGTCAACGCCGGCCAGCTCGCCGTCTACGACGAGATCGACAAGGCCCTGCTCATCCACGTCGAGGATGTGCTGCTCAATCGCCGGCCCGATGCGACCGAACGGCTGATCGCCTATTCCGAGACCATCAAGAAACGCGGCGCGGTCGAGGTGAAGGAAGAGGCGTGGAGGCAGGAACCGGTCGAAGAACGGCTCAAGCACGCGCTGATGAAGGGGATCACCGACTACATCGACGAGGACTGCGAGGAAGCGCGTCTGAAGCTGGGCCGGCCTTTGTCAATCATCGAGGGGCCGTTGATGGACGGCATGAATCTGGTCGGCGACCTGTTCGGGGCCGGCAAGATGTTCTTGCCACAGGTGGTCAAGAGCGCCCGCGTCATGAAGAAGGCCGTCGCCTATCTTCAGCCGTTCATGGAGGCCGAGAAGCAGGCGTCGGGCGGACAGCGCAAGGCGCGCGGCAAAGTGCTGATGGCCACGGTCAAGGGCGACGTCCACGACATCGGCAAGAACATCGTCGGCGTCGTGCTGCGCTGCAACGATTACGAGGTGATCGATCTCGGGGTGATGGTGCCGTGCGAGAAGATCCTCGAGGCCGCTCGCCGAGAAGGCGTCGATCTGATCGGCCTGAGCGGCCTGATTACCCCCTCGCTGGACGAGATGGTCCACGTCGCCAAGGAGATGGAGCGCGAGGGCTTCGAGATGCCGCTGCTCATCGGCGGCGCGACGACGAGTTCCAAGCACACGGCCGTCCGCATCGCGCCGACCTATCACGAGGCCGTCGTGCACGTCAAGGATGCGTCGCGCTGCGTCGGCGTTCTGGATCGCCTCATCCGCAAGGAGCTGAAGTCCGACTTCGACCACGACAACCGCGTTGCTCAGGAACGCGAGCGCGAGTCCTACGCCAAACGCAAGCAGCGTAAGCTCGCCTCCTACGCCGAGGCCTACAAGCGCCGCCTCGCCATCGACTGGGCAACAACGCCGATTGCGAAGCCCGCGTTTCTCGGCCCGAAGGTACTGCGCGAATTTCCGCTGAGCCAGATCGTCCCCTACATCGACTGGTCGCCGTTCTTCATGGCGTGGGAACTGACGGGGAAGTATCCCGGCATCTTCGACGATCCCGTCGTCGGCGAGGTGGCCCGCGAACTATTCACCGACGCCAATCGGCTTCTGGATCGGATCGTGAAGCAGAAGTTGCTGTCGGCCCAGGCGGTCTACGGTTTCTTCCCGGCGAACAGCGACGGCGATGATATCGTGGTCTTCGCGGACGAGAGCCGGACGGAGGAGCGCTGCCGCTTCCCGATGCTGCGCCAGCAATGGGAGCGCGAGGGCCAAACGTGCTTCCGCAGCCTGGCGGACTACGTCGCGCCGCTGTCATCGGGCCGGGCCGACTATCTCGGCGCTTTCGCGTTGACAGCGGGGCGCGGCTGCGATGAGTTGGTCAAGACGTTTGAGGAACAGCAGGACGATCCGAGCGCCATTCTCGTCAAGGCGTTGGCGGATCGACTGGCGGAGGCGTTCGCGGAATTGCTGCACGAGCGTGCTCGCCGCGACTGGGGCTACGGCAAGGAAGAGACGCTTACGAAGGACGAACTGATCGACGAGAAGTATCGCGGCATCCGTCCGGCGGCGGGCTATCCTTCCTGTCCGGATCATTCGGAGAAAGCGACGTTGTGGTCCCTGCTGGGTGTGGAAGAGGCGGTGGGCATCACGCTGACGGAGACGTTCGCCATGTGGCCGGCGGCGTCGGTGAGCGGCCTCTACTTCAGCCATCCTGAGGCGAAGTATTTCGCGGTCGATATGGTGACGCGCGACCAGATCGAGGACTACGCTCGCCGCAAGAAGATGCCCCAGAGGGACGTCGAGCGCTGGCTGACGCCAAACCTGGCGTATGAGGCGGAGTAACTTCTTGCCGCTTGCGGCTTAGCGGTCTTCCCTCCGCAACGAAACCCTCTGCTCCGCCGACGGTTCAATCTCACAGAACGCTACCTCCCGGAGACCTCCATGAGATTCCTGCTCTGCTGTCTTGTCCTCACCTTCCCTCTGGCCGCCCGCGCGGACGACAAGCCCGCCTCCTCGCTGAAGGAGGCCCTCAAGCCCTTCAACGACCTCGTCGGCTCCTGGCGCGGCACGGGCGAGCCGGAAGGCACACGGGCCGAGAAGATCAAGGGGTTCTGGACAGAGACCATCGGCTGGGAATGGCAGTTCAAGGGCGACGACGTCTGGATGAAGATCGCCTTCGACAAGGGCAAGCACTTCAGCGGCGGCGATCTGCACTACCTCGCCGACAAGAAGCTCTTCCGCCTCAACCTGACGACCCCGGAGAAGAAAACGCTGACCTTCGACGGCACCCTGGAGAACAAACGCCTCACGCTCGACCGCGTCGATCCGGAGACGAAGGACACGCAGAGGCTCGTGTTCACGTTCCTGCACGCCAATCGTCATCTGTATCGCTACGAGGTGAAGAAGGCGGAAGCGCCGTCTTTCGTCAAGCAGTTCCAGGTCGGAGCGACGAAGGAGGGAGTGCCGTTCGCCACGGGCGACGGCTATCCGGAGTGCATCGTCTCCGGCGGGCGCGGCACGATGGCGGTGATGCACAAGGGCAAGACGTACTATGTCTGCTGTTCCGGCTGCCGCGATGAGTTCAAGGACAACCCGGAGAAGTACATCAAGGAATTCGAGGCGAAGAAGGGGAAGAAATAACTTCTTGCCGCTTGCGGCGTAGCGATCTTCCGCCGCTACGCCGCAAGCGGTCCGACTCAGGCTCGATTCATCGAGGTGATAACCACATCCTGCGACGGCACGTCGCCATGACCCGCCTTGCTTCCCGTGCCGACGCTTTTGATCTTATCGACGACCTCCATACCCTCGACAACCCGTCCGAAGACGCAGTAGCCGACGCGATCCTGGCTGTTCGCCTTGTCGAGTCCGGCGTTGTCGCCGACGTTGATGAAGAACTGCGACGATGCGCTGTCCGGCACGCTCGTCCGCGCCATCGCGAGCGTTCCGCGCTTGTTCGACAGGCCGTTGGTCGATTCGTTCTTGATCATGGCCTTGGTCGTCTTCTGCTTCATGCCCGGCTCGAAGCCGCCTCCCTGGATCATGAAGTTCGAGATGACGCGATGAAAGATCGTCCCGTTGTAAAAGCCGTCATCGACATAGGACAAGAAGTTCTTGACCGTGATCGGCGCCTTGTCGTCGTCCAGTTCGATCTTGATCGTACCCTGACTGGTTTCCATGATGACTTGCGTATTCGGCATGATGCACTCCCAGGAAAATGATGAATGATGAATGATGAATGATGAATGGAAGAGAAGACAGGTGATCTCTGTTGTCTTCCATTCATCATTCATCATTCATCATTCATCATTTGGTTTGTGTTACTTCGCCAGACGGACCGACTTGATGACGACGTCCTGAACCGGCACGTCGCCGTGACCGCCCTTGGTAGCCGTCTCGACCTTGCGAATCTTATCGACCACGTCCATACCCGCGATGACTCGGCCGAAGACGCAATAGCCGACGTTGTCTCTCGCCTCGGCCTTGTCGAGTTTTGAATTGTTCTCGGTGTTGATGTAGAACTGCGACGTGGCGCTGTCGGCCACGTTCGTCCGGGCCATGGCGATCGTGCCGCGCTTGTTCGACAGACCGTTCGACGATTCGTTCTTGATCGGATCGCGCGTCTTCTTCTCCTTCATGCCTGGCTCGAAGCCGCCTCCCTGGATCATGAAGTCCTCAATGACGCGATGGAAAATGAGGCCGTCGTAGTACTTGTCGTCCACATACGACAGGAAGTTCTTCACCGAGATCGGCGCCTTCTCGGCATCCAGTTCGATCTTGATCGTGCCGAGGTTCGTTTCCATGACGACGACCGGTTTCTTGGTATCGTCGGCGCGGGAGGAAGTGACGGCCAGTCCGAGAGCCAGCAGGGCCGGCAGCAGATACTTCATGAGTTGCTCCTTCGTGAGAGTTCCTGAACGCTTCGACATAGGTGAATTCCCGGCGAGCCGCGACCGCTTACGAGCCGCGACCGCAAGGGAGCGGCTTCTTCGTTCCAACCGCTCCCTTGCGGTCGCGGCTC
>JBBRIK010000454.1:0-5399 GCA_038221045.1 Gemmatales bacterium | reverse complement strand
GATGACGCGCCATACGCTCCGCGCCGAAGACTCCGCGTCGCGGCTAACCCTTGTTCCAAATGCCGATCTCCTTTGAACTCCTGAGCCGGGATGGGCAGGCACGGCGCGGCACCCTCACCACGTTACATGGCGTCGTCGAGACGCCGATGTTCATGCCCGTCGGTACTCAGGCGACCGTCAAGGGCCTGACGCCGCGCCAACTCGAAGAGGCCGGCGCACGCATCATCCTCGGCAATACCTATCACCTCACGCTTCGTCCCGGCGACGAACTGATCGCTGAACTCGGCGGGCTGCATCGCTTCATGGACTGGAGCGGCCCCATCCTCACCGATAGCGGCGGCTTTCAAGTCTATAGCCTCGCTCAATCGCGCAAGATTTCCGATCACGCCGCCGTCTTTCGCTCGCACATCGACGGCGCTCTGCTGGAACTGACTCCGGAACGCGCCGTCGCGATTCAGGAGAACCTCGGCTCCGATATCGCCATGTGCCTCGATGAGTGTCCGCCCGCCGACACGCCGCCGGAGTATCTGCGCGAGGCCGTGCGGCGAACGCTCCACTGGGCCGAGCGTTGTAGGGACGCGCAGCGCCGGCGGGATCAGGCGCTGTTCGCCATCGTGCAGGGAGCGACCAATCTCGATCTGCGCGCCGAGTGTGCGCGCCGGCTCGTCGCCCTCGACTTTCCCGGCTACGCCCTCGGCGGCTTCAGCGTCGGCGAGACTGCCGAGCAGATGGTCTCCACCCTCGGCCCCACGGCCGCGCTGCTGCCCGAGAACAAGCCGCGCTATCTCATGGGCGTCGGGAAACCGGAGGACCTGCTGGCGGGCGTGGCCTGTGGCATCGATCTATTCGATTGCGTGCTGCCGACGCGCAATGGCCGCAATGCCTTCGCCTTCACCCTGGCCGGGCCGGTGCGCATCCGCAATGCCTGTCACAAGCGAGATCCGCAGCCTCTGGAGTCCGATTGTCCCTGCTACACCTGCCAGCGCTTCAGCCGCGCGTACTTGCATCACCTCTTCCAGGCCGAGGAGATGCTCGGACCGACGCTGCTGTCGCTGCACAATGTCGCCTTCTATCTGCGGCTGATGGCGAGTGTACGCCAGGCCATCAGCGAGGGCCGTTTCGCCGCGTTCTGCACAGCCTGCCTTGCCCGTTGGGACGGCGCGGCTTAGTATGATCTCTTTCCTACCCGAATGCCCCGCGAAGGAAGCCTCAGGATGCTTGCTCTGCTTTTATTGGCCTGGGACGAGGCGGCGGGCGGCGCTCCAGCGCCTGCTCCCTTGCAGCCCAGCCCGTTCAGCAATCCGATATTCATCATCATGGGGCTGGTCCTGCTCTTTTTCCTGCTAGTCATCCGCCCAATGAATCGCCGGCAGGAGGAGGAGCGGAAGTCCCTGGTCAGCACGCTGGACAAGAACGATGAGATCCTGACCATCGGCGGCATCTACGGCACGGTCGTCTCGTTCAGCGAAAAGGAAGACGAGATGATAGTCCGGCTCGAAGATAACGCGCGGATGAAGATGACGCGGAGCAGCATCGCGCGGAATCTCACCAAGGAACAGAAGGCGAAAGACGCCAAGCAGGAATCGGCGGCGGCCAAGGAACCAAGTAAGTAACGCAATGATGAATGATGAACGATGAATGATGAATCCAACCATCATTCATCATTCATCGTTCATCATTCATCATTTCGGAAGAGCGGCCATGAAAGAGTTGAAGTGGAAGATCATCTGGTGTCTGTTCCCGACACTCCTCGGTTTGCTGGTCCTCAGCGTCGCCGGGTACAACTATAGCCATCCCCCGCTGAAGATCGGCCGCGGGACGCCGTGGTGGCTCGCGTTCAAGTTCAACCTGGGCGTGGACCTTGTCGGCGGGACCATTCTCGTCTACGAGATCGATCCGGACAAGAAGCCGGAGAACTACAACAAGGACCAGCTCATCTCCGCGCTCAAAAGGCGGCTGGACCCGGCCGACCTTTACAACATCACCATCCGCCCCCTCAGCGATACCCGCGTCGAGATCATCCTGCCGACAGGAGGACGCCATCAACTCGACGCCCAGAAAATCGCCTGGAACGATCTGCTCGCGGCCGTCGAGAAGGAGTGGCCGGCCGTCTCGAAGGAGAAGCTGACGGCCCGCCGCGGCGACCGAAGTGAGTTGTCTCAGCAAATTCGCGAGATCGATCCCAGCATCAAACCCACCGACATCGAGAAGTTGATCGATGAGGAGTACAGCAGCGAGACGCAGTTGACGCGCGACCGCGTCGAGGCGACCAAGGAGTTGATCCAGCGCGTCGGCAGCCTCGAGTTCCGCGTGCTGGCCAACCGCAACGATGATACCAAGGCGCTGGATGACGCCAAGACATACTTCGACGCGGCGGCCGAGTCGTGGAAGAAGTTCCTCGACAAGGTCAGGGAAAAGTATCCCGATGCCGACAAGGCTGCGGACAAGGATAGCGCGAAACTCGATGACGTCGCTGCCGGCGACCTCGAGGGCGTGGCTGACCTCATCGTCAAGCGCCGCCCGACCGAGGATCGGGGCAGCGTCAAAGCGTGGATGGGAAACTTCAAGTTCAATCCGCAGATGACGTCCCTGATGAAGCGCGCCGAGTCCGGCCAGCCGCCGGAACCCCCGATGCTGGGAGAGGACGGCAAGAAGTATCGCATCACCACGCTCAACGACGGCGAGCATCGCGTCAGCTATGCCTGGGTCGAACTGGGCAAGAACGAACTGCATTCGCTGCATCTGAACAACGACGCGAAAGCCGAGCCGCTCTGGAGGGCGGCGGCGGTCGCCCGCAACAAGGGCGAACTGCTGGAACACTACACCGGAGGACTGGACGGACGGGCGCGTAACCAGTTGCCCGGTGCCTACGATCCGACCAGCCGTCGTGACTTCCGCGTGCCGCTCTACAGCCGCAAGATCACCGATCCCAATCGGCTTTCGGCGAAGGACAAGGACAAGAAATACGAGTACTTCTTCCTCACCCGCGACGCCGAGCCGGGCCGGGAAATCACCGGCGAAATGCTCACCAACGCCAAGGAAGACGCCGACAAATCGGGCGGCCGGGCCGTCGCCTTCCGCTTCAACGCCAAGGGCGAGGGACTGTTCTACGATCTGACCAACGCCAACAGCCCCCCGTCCAACGACCGCGAGAGCCGGCGTCTCCTGGCCATCACCCTCGACGGCCAGATCATGTCGGCCCCCGGCGTCGAGACGGCCATTCGCGGCAGCGGTATCATTCACGGCCAGTTCTCCAAGGCCGAGATCGATTCGCTGGTCAACATCCTCCGTTCCGGCGCTCTGCCGGCCACGCTCAAACCTCAGCCCGTCAGCGAGAACACACTCGGGGCCACGCTCGGCGAAGACACCATCAACAAGGGCACCATGTCGATCGCCATCGCCTTCGGCGCCATCCTGGTGTTCATGCTGGTCTACTACCGCTTCGCCGGTTTCGTCGCCTGTATCGCCCTGATCGTCAACCTGATCCTGACGATTGCTTTCATGGTCATCGTCAACGCGACCTTCACCCTGCCCGGTCTCGCGGGACTGGTGTTGACGCTGGGCATGGCGGTCGATGCCAACGTGCTGATTTACGAGCGTCTGCGCGAAGAACGCGAACGCGGGGCCGGTCTGGCCCTGGCTCTTCGCAACGGCTACGAACGCGCCTTGCCGACGATTATCGACACCCACCTGACGAGTATCCTGACGGCCATCGTCCTGTACATCGTCGGCAACGATCAGTTGAAGGGTTTCGGCATCTCCCTGACCGTTGGCCTGCTCATCAGCCTCTTCACCGCGCTGTTCGTCACCCGCGTCATCTTCCGCATCTGGGAGTTGAACGGCTGGCTGAAGGAACTGTCGATGGTCAAGTTGTTCTCGAAGCCGAACTTCCACTTCATGGCCATTCGCAAGCCAGTCTTCATCATCACGGTGGGGACGGCCCTGTTCGGTGTGGCGATATTCATTGCGCGCGGCCGGGCCAGCCTCAACATGGACTTCATCGGCGGCACGGTCTACAGCGGCGAGTTGAGCGACTTCAAGAATATCAATGAGTTGCGCGCTGATCTGGAGAAAGAGAGTCATCAGAAGGAAATGCTGGCCCTGGCGACCGATCCCGAGTTCGACAAGGTGCGCGGCCTCTGGAAGCTGACCTACAAGGCGGGCGAGGAGGCGGATCGCGTCCACTACGTTTCCATGACGGAGAACGTGACGCCGGTCGAGATGCGCCAGCGCGCCGAGACGCTCCCGGAACCTTCCGTGGAGCAGATCTTCACCGCCGATCCCAAGCTCAGTAAGGAGAACGAGAGCAAACTGTTCACCGTGCGGACGACGGAGAAATCGGCCAAGTTGGTCGCCGCCTCCGTCAGCCGCTTGCTCGGCGACAAACTCAAGAAGACGAAATTGGACAGCTACACGATCCAGACCGTCTCCTTGTTTTTCCCCAAGGCGATGACCGTGGAGGAAGCGCGGCGCGTGGTGATGCCTGCTCTGGAAGACGCGAAGCTGATTGAGCGGAGGACGAAGAACGTCGCTCTGCAAGCGTTGCCGCTGGCCGGCGGCGCGCTGTCCGCGGTCGCCAACGTCCTCTCCCACGGCGATCAGGCGAGCCTGGTCGGCAAGGAAGCAGGACCTCAGGCGGGAACCTTCAAGGTGATGGAACTGAATCTGCTGAAAACCCCGCCTCAAGGCGACAAGCTGCTGGCCGCCCTGCAGCCGTTGACCGAAGACGATACCGAGAAGAAAAAGGATAGGACGTTCAATCTGAACGTTACCAGCGCCCAGTTGAACCTGGACGATCACGTCTATCTGTCGCAGGTCAAGACGCTGATGGATTCGGTGCTCAAGGGAGAGATTGCCCAGGAAGTCACTCTCAGCGAAGTGGACCGCAAGGACGAGATCGACGGCCGCTACCAGAAGATGAAGGTTGGCCTGCCTCCGGTCGATGGGAACAAGTTCGCGAAGGCGATGGAGAAGTTCGCCAGCGACCTTCAGAATAATCCCTTACCGGTGCGGCTGGAGAACTTCGACAGCCAACTCGCTGCCGACATGCAGCAGCGAGCGCTGTACGCCATCGTCGCCTCCTGGGGCGCGATGCTGCTGTTCTTGTGGTTCCGGTTCGGCAACTGGACGTTCGGTCTGGCGGCGGTGTTGTGCCTGGTCCACGACGTTTGCTTCACGCTCGGCATCATCGCCGCGTGTCACTACCTGTATCCGAGTTTCTTCACCGACTGGCTGTTGATCCGGGACTTCAAGATCGATCTGCCGGCGGTGGCGGCGATTCTGACACTGATCGGCTTTTCGGTGAACGATACGATCGTGGTGTTCGACCGCATTCGCGAGGTCCGCGGCAAGAACCCGATCCTGACGCCGGAGATGATTAACGACAGCATCAACCAGAC
>JBBRIK010000453.1:0-5409 GCA_038221045.1 Gemmatales bacterium | reverse complement strand
GCTGCTTCTCGCGGGGTAGCAAGCCCCCTATAATCACTGTCGGAGAGGTGCCGGAGTGGCCGATCGGGCCGGTCTCGAAAACCGGTGTGGCGGCAACGTCACCGAGGGTTCGAATCCCTCCCTCTCCGCTTCCAGAAGGCTTGCGGTTACCCGCAAGCCTTCTTCATTTGGCGGAAAAAGAGTCGGGTCCGAGGAAGCCGAAGCCTCATCTCCTTGCCAACAATCGTCGGGAGCGGACGCTGCAAACGGCAAAGGTGCTTCTTCCGTCGCAGGCAGCGCCGTGTGACTCGTCCGAACCACCGTCATGATACGTCCCCACCCACGCAATCGATATTCCCGTTCTCCCGTCAACTCTCGATTCAAAGGATTCCCCAGCCGATGAGGAATATGGAGACTCCCACCCCACCCATTACAGGATGTAGTACTCATGACCCGGCGTTTTTCCCTGGCGGTGCTTCTCCTGGCGGGATCGCTCGCCCACGCAGGCGATTTTGGCTCGCTGTTCCCCTCCTGGGGCAAGAATCAGTGCGACACGACGCCCGCCTGCTCGTCGCGCAAGCTGTTCGAGAGCGACCGCGCCTTCTCCGGATTCATCGGCCCGATCAGCAATCCCGTACTCGCCAAGGACCCGCGCGCGCTGACCGAGGCCCGGGCGCTGTTCGTCGATGACTTCATTCCCGGTGAGCATCCTTTCAACGGCGGCGATTTCCAGGTCTATGGCCTGCAACTGCGCCTCGCCGTGACAGACCGGCTATCGATCATCGCGGACAAGGACGGGCTGGCCTCCATCCATCCTGGCACGGGCGGCAGCCAGACCGGATGGCTCAACATGGCGTTCGGCTTGAAGTACGCCTTTGTTCGCGACGAGGAGAAGCAACTGCTTGTTGTCGGTGGTTTCCAGTTCGAGCCGCACATGGGAGAAGCCAAGGTATTCCAGGGACAGGGCGACGGCGTATTCAGCGTCTTCGGCATCGCCGGCAAGGAGTTGTGCGGAGGCGTCCACGTCATCGGCAACGCCGGCTATCAGTTTCCGGTCCGCACTCAGGAGAACAGCAGTTTCTTCTACACCCAGTTGCATCTGGACAAGCAATTTCTCGGCTGGCTCTATCCGCTGGTGGAGGCGAACTGGTTCCACTACACCGAGGGCGGCAAGCGCGGCTTGCCGGCGGCGCTGGGAGAGGGCGACGGTCTGATCAACCTCGGCACGTCCGGCGTCGCAGGCAACGACCTCGTGACTATTGCGGCCGGAGTCAAGGCCATCGTCAACAAACACCTCGACGTTGGTATTGCTTACGAAACCCCGATCTCCAACCGCAAAGACTTGATCGACAACCGAATCTTGGTTGAAATGATCTTCCGATATTGAGAAATGGCTCCCTCGGCCTTGCTGCGTAAGGCAAGCTGCCGCTGCCCCGCAAGCGGCGACACTGTCTCAGTCGCCTCGCCGACGGAACCACACCTTGACATCCCTTGCCGACAAGATTCGTGCTACCTGTGGAGGAGGACAAGAAGACGGCAAGGCGCACTATCCTGCTCGACCCCGCCGTGAGGGTGATTCACGATATCGCATTCAGCCCCAAGACCGCCACCTTGTCTCGGCCAACAGCGAGGGGAGGTTGGATAGCTTGCGGTTGAAACCCTGACGCGAACCTGCCTCGGCGCGGCAGAGCATGACCCCGTGTCTTGACTACCGGTTGGCGCGACGAGCCGCCACGATCAAGCCGATACCCAGACACAGGGCCGCGAACGCGCCGCCGCCGATCAGGTACACGGTCTGGCGACTGAATGGGGTTCGACCTTCCTGGACGATCAGGCAGGTGTCAAAGTCGGTGTCGGGGTAGCTCTGTTGCAGAAGTTTGCGGACGTCACCCGACAAGGAGGAGATGCGGTTGGTCACCAGGGCTTGGACCTTCGGTTTGTTCAACCGAGATTCGAGTTCAAGCTCGTTGTGGATGTTGATGCTGAAAAACAGGGCCTTGACGTTTTTGGGTGTCGGCGCTTCGTCCGCGCCCTTGGGTGCTTCCTCGATTGGAATGATGGGAATCCAGACATTGGTCCAGCCGGTGTGCTTGTTGTCGGTCTGGTGAACCAGATTACCGCAGAGAGCAAAACGCGTGAGGACGATGTGGCCATTGCCGCCCGGACCGCGCGAAATCAGTTCCTTCAAGCTGATTTCCTCCGGCTGTGCCGACGACTGAAAAGCGAGACTCCCTTCCGTGTAGGTCAAGAAGCCCAGGCCAAGGGCCACCAACAGGGCGATGAATCCGATTCGTGCCACGAAAGCCTCCTGTATCGGTGATGTCTTCTCTTCGTTCTCAGCACCACAACTTAGATATTGCTCCACGGTCTCAGGGGCGCTGCTGTTCCAGGGTTGCTCTCGCCTCCGGACTGAGTCGATCGAGCACCTCGATAACGCGCGACGCTCGCAGACGTCCCGGCGCGCCGTTGTTCCTGATGCGATCCAGCAACTCCTCGATGCGCCGTCTCACCTCGAGCGTCGGCGATTTCCGGAGGGCTGCTTCCAGTGCCTTCTCGCCTTCGGGACCGATCTCCTCCAGGTCGCGCGTCGCCCGCTCGCGCACCGCGAATTTCTTGTCGTCCAGAGCGGCTATCAGCCGCTCCAGGCGCGCGGCCAGTGGCTCTCGATTCGGTTGCATCTTCTCGCGCAGGAATGGCACAGTCTCTCCGGGCGAATCAGAAAGTCCGCGAATGGCGGCATAGGCCCGCGCCGCGTCCTCGACAGCGAGGTCGTCCCACCAGCGGGCCAGCTCCTCCTTCGAGGGCTTGCCCGGCATCACGCGGGGACGGAACACGGTCGCGTCCCACAGCAGCGTCGTCGTGTCATTGCCGCCGCTGGCCAGCACGGAACCATCCTTCGAGAAGCACAGGCAACGCACCGGCCCCTTGTGTCCGGCCCGGGTGACGAATTCCTTGCCAGTCCCCAGGTCGATGCCGATCAGGTCGCCGCTGCCCATGCCTAGCACCAAAGCCCGCCCGTCTGGAGTGAAGATGCCTGTCGCAACCTGGCGCACCGCGAAGGGAAAGCGGACTCGCTCGCGGCCAGAGATCACCTCCCAGGCGCGCACCTCATTCGTGACCTGGGCCAGCACACGCCCCTCCGCTGAGAGCATGACGGGGACGTACTGGTGCGGCCCGAGCGGAGGCTTGCCCAGACGCGAGAACGGCTGGCCCGTCTCCACCTGCCAGACGCGCAGGCGTCCGTCAGCGGCGCGAGTCGAGAAACGTCTGCCGTCGGCAGAGTAGGTCAGGTACTCTTGACGGGGCGGTCCGTCGATCAGAGCGCGAACCGGCTTGCCCGTCGCGCAGTCGAACACCCACGGCGATCCCTTCGGCTCCCAAAGCACGATGGTCTCGCCGGTAGGCGCAATTGGATACGGAACACGTCGGATCCCGGGAGTGGGATGCACTTCCTTCCGGCCGCCCGGCTCCCAGTCGAGCCAGCCCGGCTCCGGACCGAAAGAGTAAGTGCGGATCGCCTTGTCGCCGGCGAGAACACCAAGTCCGACGTCCGGATAGCAATGGTCGGGAAGACTGCCGAGGGACTTGCCGGTGGCCACGTCCCAGGCGTACAGTTTCTCGCTTTCGTGTCCGCTGACCAGAGTGCGTCCGCCCTTGAGGAAGGCCAGCGAGCGCACAGCCCCTGCGGGAGCGTCATCGCCATGCCGCGGCTTCCCGTCCTCCAGATTCCAGAACTCGATGGCCGAGTCACGACCGAGGACGAGCGTCTCGCCGTCGGGACACAGGGCGACCCCGAGAGCGTGCCGGAGCGATTGCTTGACGGTGGCCAGTTCCTTGCCGGAGGTCACGCCCCAGACCGATGCCATGCCGTGCGCGTTCGTGCCGGCCACGAACCGGCCGTCACGCGAGAAACACAGGGACAGAATCATGACCGGGAGCGTCGATTTCAGTTGCCGCGGCGCGCCTTCCTCGACGGGGAGAAGATCCACTCCGCCATCGGTGCGGCCCAGCGCCAGTGTCTTGCCGTCAGGCGCAAAGACGAACATGGCAGGGGTGCGCGAAGACCCGTAGCGATCCTGGACCACCGAACGCTGGCCGAGCGCCTTGCCGGTGGCCGTCTCCCAGCGGCGCAGGGTCGCGTCCGTCCCCAGGGAGAGGAGCTGCTTGCCGTCCGAACTGAATCCGAGGCCGAGCAGAGCGCCCTGGTGGCCGGTCAGGGTGCGCAGGTCTGTCCAGCGCGTTGTCTCGACAAGATGGATCGCCCCGTTTTGGGAGTCCGAGGCGAAGACCTTACCGTCCGCCGACCAGGCTATGCAGCGTCCGCGGCCTGGTTTCTCGAAGGAGGTGAAACGAGCCTTGCCGGTCCTGGTATCGACAATCTGGAAACCGCCGAAGGGGTAGACCACGGCGAGCAGTTTGCCGTCCGGCGAGAAACGCAGGCCGCTCGCGGGAGCCTGGGAGGGTTCGCAGGCCACGAGCGCGGCCCCGGTGCGAGCGTTCCACAGGCGGACCACGCGATCGAGGCCGGCCGAGGCGATGGTCGTGCCGTCGGGCGTGACGTCGATGGCGAGGATCATGCCTCCATGCCGCAAATGCGTCGTCCCCAGGCGGAGTTTCGCTCCAGCGGGCAGGGCCTCGTCAGCGGGGGCGGCGTGAACCGGCATCGAGAACAGCGCGGCCAGAAGAAGGCAGCGGCACATCAGCGGTCCCTCGATTCGGGACGGAGGCGGGCGATCCCCTTGGGGTCGATCTTACGAATGGCATTGATGATCGTCAGGCGCAGATGATGCGGACCCTTCCGAAAGGCCTCGACCAGGGCCGGCAGTGCCTCCACGGCGTCCGGCCCCATGACCGCGAGGACGTTGACCTGCTGTCCTGAATACGGATAGTTGTTCGAGCCATCCTCGCGAAGCATGGTGAGGAGAGAGGCGAGGATCCTATCTTTGTGCTTCGGTTCGATGCGCCACAGAGCGCGGGCCGCGGCCAGACGAAGCGAGATGGTGTGGAATTGCTGCGCGGCTTTCATCTCCCCGGCCACCCCGACCTGGCACGCCCAGCGCAGGGCGACGAGGGCCATCTCGCGCAACTGTGCCTCCTTGTCCGTCAGGAGCGGTTCAACGTATTCGAGGGGCATCGGATTCATTCGGCCGAGGATGGTGCCGGCGTCGCGTGCCGCTTCGCCGGACGGGTCGCTCCTGGCCAACTCGATGAGAAGGGGAACGACTTCTTTCGCGGCAGGTCCCATCTTGCTGAGAAATCTGGCCGCCACTTGCCCGGCAGCAATGTTGCCCCCCGATCCTTGAGCGCCTCGATCAGGACGGGCAGAACGCCCTTCGTGCGGCGATCGACGTCCCAGAGCGTCCCAGCGGCCTGCAGCCGCAAGGGAGATTCTTTGTCCTTGAGGGCGGCCTCGAAAATCGGGATGGCCTC
>JBBRIK010000452.1:0-5410 GCA_038221045.1 Gemmatales bacterium | reverse complement strand
AGACCGAAGGCCCGTTGTTGCGTGCGGTCGTATTCACTGGCGATCGGCGACGTGCCGGCGCGGCGGACGCTGTCATCGAACTGCTTCAATAACGACCGGCGGTTATCGAGGCGGTCGAGCGTGACATCGGGAACGAGCACGCTGTCGGGAAGTTGCGGCACCCCGCGAACGGTGGCTGGCTTTCCGGCCGACGGTGTGGCGTCTTTGTCCTTGAAGGGGGCACATTCGGTTGTCAGCGCGTCGAAGCGCTTGCCGAGGAACCCGCCATACGGGCCGGCCCGGCGGAACACTTGGCCCCAGCCGAGCCAGCAGGGCAGATAGACATAGTGCGGCAGATCGACGCCGGGCTTCTTGAGCCATTCGCAGACCGATCCCATGCTCGGCGGATGCGTGTCGCGCGGATTCTGATCGGGCTGCATGACCTCGCAGCCGGTGTAGCTGGGCAGGCAATTGTGACAGCCGGCCTTGTGATTCAGACTGCGGACCTGAGCGATCCGGTTCATCCACTTCGACATCTTCGGCAGATGTTCGCAGACCTGAATGCCGGGGACATTCGTGGCGATCGGCTTGAACTCGCCGCCGACATCCTTCGGCGCGCCGGGCTTCAGGTCGATCATGTCCTGCGTGGCGGCCCCGCCGAGCAGATAGAGCAGGATGACGCTTTTCGCCTTGCCGGGGACGGCCTCGCGTTTCCGGGCCTCTTCGGCCCGGAGCAAAGTTGGTAGACTGAACCCGCCTCCGAGCAGGCTCAGCCCGCCGGCCATGAGCGTCTCACGCCGCGTCAGGCCGTCACAGGTCCGTCGTGGACTGCCCAGCATAGTGATCATGTCGTGAATCCCCCCATTGAAGTTCGGCAGGCGGGTCGAGAGCCGGATGGAAAATGCATCGTACGCAAGCAGCAAGGCCGGAGCAATCATTTTTCTCGCGGAGTTCGCATGAGCCTGTGGACCTGGCTGACAGGATGGAAGCGACGAAGGCCCCTCGTTCCGGTCGAGGTCATTCTCTATACCCGCCGGGGTTGTCATCTGTGCGACGACGCTCATGCCCAACTGGAAGACGCTCGTCACCGTTGGAGCTTTCGGCTGTCTCTTGTCGATGTTGATACGGATCCGGGCCTCGTTGCGGAGCATGGCGGCTGCGTGCCTGTCGTCGCGATCAATGGGCGGATTCGCTTTCGCGGACGCATCAACGAGGTACTGCTGGAGCGAACCCTGCGCGGCGAGCAGAGGACAGCGTCTTCATGAGATCTTTCCGCTATCCCTGCACGGGCCACGTCAGCCACGAAGGCTTCGCTGCCTTCCTCGAACAGGAGCTGGGAGCGCCACGACGGAACTTGCAGGCGTTTAACCGCGAACTGTGTCAAAGCTTCGATGCGGAACATCTCGTCCTCGTCAACTCCGGCTCCTCCGCGAACCTGGCCGCGATCCTGGCGATGATCGAGCGCGTCGGTCCCGGTGGTCACGCCCTCACGGCCGGCTTCACCTTTTCGACGACCCTCGCCGCCCTGCTGTTCGCCGGACTCGAAGTCAGTGTCGTCGATATTGAGCCGCATGGTTTCTGCATCGACCCCGAGGCGGTCCGCCGGGCGATCAAGCCGAACACGCGCATCGTCTGCGCCACGCATTTTCTCGGCTATCCCGCGGACGTCGAGGCCCTGGCGGCGCTCTGCCGGGAACACGATCTCCTGTTGTTGCAGGATGGCTGCGAAGGGATGGACCTTCGCCGCGGTGGACAGCCGACGCATCGATGGGGGACCCTCTCGACATGGAGCTTCTATCACCCGCATCATTTGCCCGCTCACGGCGGCGGAGCGATCGTCTGTCCGGACGAGGCGTGGCGGCGGCAACTGGAGTCGCTGACGCACTGGGGCCGGGACTGCACCTGTCACTACGAACCCGAGCGCTGTCTCGCGCCCGAGGGGATCGATCACTTCTTCAGCTACACACGCCTCGGCCTCAACCTGGAGATGTCGGAATTGAACGCCTGCTTCGGCCGTTTTCAGTTGCGCCAGTGGCAGGCGATCGAGGAGCGGCGCCGGCTGCATCATGGGATCCTCTACGAGGCGCTGCGCGATTCGCCGGCTGTGCGCGTCTATCCGATGCCACTCGACAGTGGTACTCCCGCCGTTTTCCCGATCACTCTGCGGCGGGGAGACGTTCACGAGTTGGCCGGGCGGCTCGCCGAGCGAGGCGTCGAGACACGTTCGCTCATGGGAGGCGTCGTCACACGGCAACCAGCTTTTCGTCATGTCCCGCACGATGGTCTCGCTCGCTGTCAGGCGCTCTCCGAGCGTTCCTTCTTCACCGGCATTCACCAGACGCTCGCCGTGGAAGACGTGCGCGACATCGCTCGCATTCTGGTCGAGGAGATCCATCGATGATCGCTCCTCGCGCCCTCGCTCTGGCGGATCGCTGTCCCCATGCATTTACGCTGCAATATCCGCCTCGGCGCGAGTACTTTCAGGAGAACTTCCGGGCTGCGCTCGACCTCACGGCCCTGCGGCAAGTGTCGCGTCTGCTGCTCTACGTTCACGTTCCTTTCTGCGAGAGCCGTTGCACCTACTGCAACTTCGCCATCGACACCCGCCAGGACGAGGCATTGCACTCGCAGTACGTTGACGCCCTGATGCGCCAACTCGAACGCCTGGAGGAATGCGTCGCCTCCGACGTCGTCCTTGGCGGCATCGACATTGGCGGCGGCACGCCGACGCTCCTGTCTCCGCCTCTGCTCGAACGCCTTCTGCGTGGAGTGCGGCCGTGGAAGACACGAATCGGCGAGGTGGGGTCCATGTCCATCGAGACGACGCCACGGATCGCCGCAATGGATCCCGAACGGCTGGCCGTGCTCGTCGAGGGCGGTGTGAAGCGCGTCTCGGTCGGCTTGCAGACGACGAGTGGCACTCTGCTGTCACTCGTCAATCGAAGCGAGCAGCAGGACCTCGCCGAGCGGGCCATCGACAACCTGCGCCGCGCCGGCTTCGAGCGTATCAACGTCGATCTCATCTTCGGCCTGCCCGGACAGACGAGGCAGGACTGGGCGAACGATCTCGATCGCGTCATCGCTCTGCCGGTCGATTCGATCACCACTTACGACTGTCTCTATCGCGGCAAGGGCCGGCTGATGACAGCCCGAACCGAGACGATCCCAACTCCCGAACAGTACGGCGAACTGTACGAACTCGCGTTCGAGAAGCTGACCGGCGCCGGTTTTCTCGCTCGTTACGGCTCCGTGAACTTCTCCTGGATCAGCGATGAGAGCGGCACCTCGTCGTACTTCGAGGGCCGGCTGTTCGATGGGTTGCCGTACGTCGGGGCCGGCAACTATGCGTCGAGTCTGATTGCGGATCGCTGGTGGTTCGCGCCCTATCGCGTCGGCGATTGGCTGCATGCTATCGGGAGTGGAGTCGTCTTGCCGGCAGGCGACGCTTATCAACTGCCCCTGGCGGAGAGGATGGCGAAATATTTGCTGCTAGCGCTCAGTTTTGGCGTCATCGATCCCGTTCGTTTCGAGGGCCGATTCGGATGTGCGTTCACCGGAGTGTTCGAGGAATCGCTGGGAGTGGCGCTGGCGCGAGGCTGGCTGCACGAGCGGTCTGGCAAGTTTGCTTTGACGCCGGGAGTGTTTCGTTTCCTGCCCTGGTTGCGGGCGCTGTTCTATTCGTCTCAGGCTATCGACTGGTTGGAGCGTTAGGCGTCGTTGTAGTGCGGCGATGAATCGCCGCGCCTCCTCGTTCCCACGCTCCGCGTGGGAACGTGCTCTTCGACGCTCTGCGTCGCGTCCATCTGCGTCGCGGCTGTTCGTAAGACGACGCAGAGCGTCGAAGAAGCCGTTCCCACGCGGAGCGTGGGAACGAGGAACGCTCTGCTTCGGGGCAAAGGAGCAGTCGGAGCAGACGCTTAGTCGTCGTTGTCTCCATCGTCTCCTTCGGCCTTGCCGCCCCCGCCGCCCTTGCCGCCTTTCTTCGTGAAGATCGCGTCGATGGCGATGGCAGCGCCGAGAATCAGCATCTTCGCCGTGAAATCCTCCGCGCAGCGGGGAGCGATCTCGACCGCATACGTCTTGGCCGACGTGAACAACTCCTTCGCCATGCCGCCCCATTTCTTGGACACCGTCCCCATCTCGCTCTTGCCGTCCGGCATCAGGATCTTGTACTCCGCCTTGAACATCTTGCCCCGGATCTCCGTGACGTGCTTGCCGTCCTTGTCGTAGATGTGGAACCCGCCCGCGAGGCTGAACTTCTTGGTCTTGTAGGTCCCCAGCACTTGCCTCTCGGCGTCGAGAGCCTGGACTTTCGAGAAGAGGAAGCCGCTGCGGCGTACCGAGAACAGGATTGCGTCGTCGGACTTCTGCCGGACGTCGACCGTCGTCGTCATTCGGTCCTTGCCGAAGACCAGGCCGAGAAGCAGCTTCATGAAGCCGGTCTTTCGTACGGCGGCTGTCCCGAGCGGCTTCCGGGTATCGCCATCGACGATGTCGTAGACTCCCTTCGCCGAGAGCAGCTTGGTCTGCTCCGTCACCACGAACTTGTTTGCTGTCAGCACGATAGGCCCTCCGGAAGAACGAGAAAGAAAGGATTTCACATCATTTTCACGCATCACAGAATACCAGCCCCACGGGTCCGTTCCACTACTTTTTTGCTTCCTCGCGCTCTTCGATTCGCGAGGAAGGTGGCTCCTTGGGGCCCCTTCGTGTACAATTGCCGGACGCGTCAACTTACCGAACCGGATTCCATGTCTCGCTGGAATGCCGTCTCACACGAGGAACATCCATGACTCCGTTGCAATCGCTGGTGGCCTGCGGAACTCGTCTCTGGCTCGATTCGATCGATCCCGTCGAGGTCGAACACAATCGCGCCTTCGGCGCAACCGGGGCGACCTCCAACCCGATCATCGTCGCCGACCTCATCAAGACCGGACGTTTCGACGAGCCGCTCACCGCCTTCATCAAGGAAGGCCTCAACGACGAGTCCCTCGCCTGGCGACTCACCGACATGCTCGTCCGTCAGGCCCAGGAAGTCTTTCTCCCTGTCTGCGAATCCACGAAGGGCGACGACGGCTACGTCAGCTTCGAGCTGGACCCGCTGCTCGAAGACGTGAACCAGACGCTGCCCGTCGAGGAGCGGACGAAACGGTACATCGCCCTGGGAAAAGAGTGGAGTCGCGGCCATCACAACCGCATGATCAAGGTCCCGGCCACGCCAGCCGGTCTGGGCGCCCTGGAAGAACTGTGCGCCGCCGGCGTCACGCTCAACGTCACCCTGATCTTTTCGGAGCGGCAGTACAAGATCGCCCGCGACGCCATATGGCGCGGAGCGCAGCGCCGGCCGTCGTTGAGTAATTTCAAGTCGGTCTACAGCATTTTCGTCAGCCGGCTGGATGTATACACGGAAAAGGCTGTACCAGAATTGTCG
>JBBRIK010000451.1:0-5420 GCA_038221045.1 Gemmatales bacterium | reverse complement strand
GGTCCCTACGCCCCCGCAGAGCGTCGAAGAGCGCGTACCCACGCAGAGCGTGGGAACGAGGAAAGCGGCAACAAGGGGGTGCATCATGGCAGGAGGATTTCATCGTCGCGACATGCTGAAGATCGGCGCGGCGGGCCTGTTCGGCCTGACGCTGCCGGACCTTCTGCGGATCGAGGCGCAGGGAGCGAGGGCCGGACGCAAGGCAAAAGGGGTGATCCTCATCTGGCTTGGCGGCGGCCCCTCGACGATCGACATGTGGGACCTCAAACCCGATGCCCCCGCCAACATTCGCGGCGAGTTCAAGCCGATCAAGACCAGCGCGGCCGGCGTCGAGATTAGCGAGCATCTGCCGAAGATGGCGAAGCTGATGGAGAAGTGCGCCGTCGTCCGCTCGCTGCATCACAGCGTTCCCGATCATGGCGTCGGCGCCGTCTGGATGATGACAGGCAACAAGCCCGTGCAGACGATGCAGTATCCGTCGCTGGGTTCGCTCTGCTCGAAACAGTTGTCCCCGGAGCCGGGGGTGCCGCCGTACATAACCTTCGGCAACTCCGGTGCCGGCAACGCGGGCTATCTCGGCACGGCCTACAATCCGTTTCAGGTCGAGGGGTCCGGCCAGAACATGCGCGTGCGCGGCGTGTCGCTGCCCCAGGGCTTCACCCTCAAGGACCTCGAAGACCGCAACCAACTGCTCGAAGACATGGACAGCCCCTTCAAGTCGCTCGATCAGTCATCCGACGCGGTGGCCGGCCTCGACAAGTTCCATCAACAGGCCCTCGACGTGCTGCGAGCCGACAAGACGAAGAAGGCGTTCGACCTCAACAGCGAATCGAGTGAGTTGCGGGCGAAGTACGGTGCGGACGGCTTCGGCAACGCCGTGCTGGCCTCGCGCAGGCTGATCGAGGCGGGAGTGCGGTTCGTCACCGTCACGCTCGGCGGCTGGGACACGCACGGCCAGAACTTCCAGGCGCTGCGGACTCGTCTGCTGCCGCAGGTCGATCGCTCCCTGTCAGCCCTGATCGAGGATCTGAGCGTGGGGCAACTGCTGGATAGCACGGTCGTCTACTGTGCCGGCGAATTCGGGCGAACGCCGAAGATCAACGGCGGCGCGGGCCGCGATCACTGGGCGCGGGCGATGGCGGTCCTGCTGGCCGGCGGCGGCATCAAGGCGGGCTGCGCTCACGGCACGACGGACGCGAACGGGATGGCTCCAAACAAGGAGCCTTGCACGCCCGACGACGTGGCGGCGACGATCTTCCATTGTCTCGGCATCGATAGTCATCACGAGGTGATGAGCACATCGGGCCGACCGATGAGCCTGTTCCGCGAGGGCAAGGTAATCGAGAAACTGTTGAGTTGATTCGGTTGTCCTGCCGAGCGGAAGTGTGAATGCGCTGAGACCACTTGCTCGGCGCGTTCACCCCCCTCATTCGATCATCCGGTGCCATGATTGACCTGCAGACGTCCACTCACTGACTTGACTCTCAGTTGCGCGCATGGCTCAGCACATGAGCCACCCTGCCGTACATGGTCCCCGTCAAGTCTTGCAGATCGTGTTCGATGTCTTCGCCCCGGCCCAGTTTGCTTGTCCATCGTCCAGAAAGCAACTGCCGGGCTGCGTGTGTGGGCATCCCTGTCGCGTTGACAAAGAGAGCTATCTTCTCAACCCCTGCTTCCAACTCTTCACTGGCACCAGGCTCGAATCCCAGCGTTGCAAAGGCGGCCAAGAACGCTGGTACTGTCTCTTCTCGCGGCACGCCCGCAGGCCAGTACTCTTGCCCCGGCGGATCGGGCCACCACCACTGTGTCGTATCACCCACCGCCCAGGCAATGCAGTTGTACACCGAATCCTTCGGGCTGGTGATGCGATAGTTCCCGCTGTGCAGGCGGGAAAAGATGCTCTCCAGAGGATTCATGCGAGGTATCCGTTCTCACGCCCCCAAAGCAACCACGCCTGCGCCATAGCGGTCAGTTGGCCTCGATCGGACGGCGATACCGGATCCGTACCTGTCAGGGCATGCAACGCCCAGAACCAGCGATCGGGTTGCCGTGCCAGTTCGGTCAGGATCAAGGGAATGACAGCAGGTCCCAGGCCGATGATGCGCTGGTAGGCCGGGTGCATCGCGATTTCCGTTGTCGAGGAGAGGTAGAGCGTCTCCGTTCGCCAGCGCTCGGCCAGTTGGCGGAATAACTCCGCCAGTTGTTCGGGGGGAGCCATGACCGTCGAAGCGTTCATTCACTTGCCTCCTGATTGTCTCGTCGCTACGTCAGAATGAGTTTGATAGACCCGGTTGTTGTATTGTGCCGCGCATCCGAGAGGGTGCCAAGCATCTCGGCCGCGAAAGATAACTTCTTCTGGATTCCTCCTCCGCTAGAATACCCATCGATCCTCTTGCTTCCGCAGTGCCGCACGGGAGATTCTCGATGACAGTCGCGCCCACCTGGAACGGGCTGACGCTCGCCGGCGGTCGCTACGCGGTGCACTCGCAACTCGGCACCGGCGGTATGGGTCTCGTCTACCTCGCTCACGATCAGCACCTCGATTGCGACGTCGTCATCAAGACGCCGCGGCCCGAAGTCTTCACCGGGTCCGCCATCGCCCGCTTCACTCGCGAAATCCGCTCTCTCGTTCGCCTCATCCATCCGCATATCGTCAAGATCCTCGACGTCGGCGAACACGAGGGGCTGCCCTTCGTCGTCCTGCAGTATCTCTCGGGCGGCAATCTGCGCCAGCGGCAGAAACTCAGCCGCGACAGCACGCCGGCGCCGATGCCTCTCGAAACGCTCTGCGACTGGCTCGAACACGTTGCCGACACGCTCGACTTCATTCACGAACAGGGTTACGTCCATCGCGACGTCAAGCCGGACAACATCCTCTTCGATCCGCACGGGCATCCTTACCTTGCGGACTTCGGCGTCGCGAAACTGCTCGCCGCTGACGAGAGCGGCTACACCGTCACCAACGTGACGAGCGCCGGCGCGATGGTCGGCACGCCCTACTACATGGCACCCGAACTCGTGCAGGGACAGACCTTCGATGGCCGGGCCGATCAGTACGCCCTCGCCGTCATGGTTCACGAACTGCTCGCCGGCAAGGTGCCCTTCGACGCCACGTTCCGGGCCGCGATCCTCATGGCCCATACCTCGACCGAACCGCCGCTGCTGTCGGACGTCGTCTCCGCCGTCCCGCTCCCTCTGGCGCTGGCCGTGAGACAGGCGCTGGCGAAGAATCCAGACGAGCGCTATCCCGATTGTCGTTCGTTCGCGGGAGCGGTCCTCGAAGCGGTATCGGAGGTCGGAGCGGGCCGGCTGCGGATTCCTGTCCCCGGCTGGTGGTTCGCTCGGCCCGAGAACGATCCGGCCGCCGAATGGTGGGAGGTCGGCGAGACGCCCGCGACCGTAACACTGTCTCCCAACGAGGTCTACTGGCTACTGGCTCGCGATGGGGTGACCGATCAGCAACTCGCGTCCCTGTCTCGACTCGGCCCTTTGCCGTGTCTGCGCTCGCTCGGATTGAGCTTCCTGCGCCATCTGACCGACGCCGGCCTGGCTCATCTGCGCGGCCTGACCAGCCTCGAATCGCTGAGCCTCACGAACTGCGCCCGCGTGACCGACGCGGGACTTGCCCATCTCAGCGGACTCGTCTGGCTTCAGTCGCTCGCGCTGGACGAGACGCAGGTCAGTGACGCCGGCCTCACCTTGTTGCAGTCGTTCCCCCACTTGCGGACCCTGATCCTCGGACAGTGCAAGCAGGTCAGCGACACGGGACTGTCCCACGTCGCGGAGAGGACGACCTTGCAGAAACTCCTGCTGGCAGGATGCACGGGGATCACTGATGCGGGAATGACGCATCTGCCCGAGTTGATCGATCTGCGCACTCTCGATCTTGCGTACACGAGTGTCGGTGATGCGGGATTGACTCACCTGCACTCGTTGAGCCGACTCGAGTATCTCTCCCTCGTCGGGCTGGAGGGCGTCACGAATGCGGGTCTGTCGCATTTGCAGATGTTGAGCGGCTTGCGCAAGCTGTTTCTGGGGTCGTGTCACGGCGTCAGTGACAGTGGGCTGTCACTGCTTCGGCCTCTCAAGGAGCTGGAGTTCCTCGCCCTGGATGGCACATCGATCACCGATGCGGGATTGCAACAACTCGTGGAGTTGACGACTTTGCAAGGGCTGGACGTGCGGCGTTGCGGCGGCGTGAGCGCGGCGGGAGTCGAGGCGTTCCGCGTCGCCGTGCCGGGTTGCCGGGTGTCGGGACCGGTGTAAGCATACATCGTCTCATTCGCGCGTGCATTCCCTGCCGCGCCGGAGTATGATTTCCCACGTCCGTTCCCTCCTCTTTGAGGACGCTGCCATGAGCGACAATCTCGATCGCCGAAACCTCCTTGCCGCCGGCGCGACCGCCGTCAGCCTGGCCCTCGTCGAAGCTGCCTCGGCCCAGCCGGCGGGCAAGACTGTCGAGGACAGAACGACCAACCTCAAGATCACCCGCCTTCGCGGCCTGCCCGCTGGACCGAAGGCCTATCTCAAGATCGAGACGAATCAGAACATCACCGGCTGGGGTGAGATCACCGGACTCGAACCGAAGGTCGCCATCGCGCTGGCTGAGTCGCTGTTCGAGTTGCTCAAGGACGAGAACCCGACGCGGATCGAGCATCTCTGGCAGAAACTCTATCGCGCGCATCGCGACATGCGCGGCGGACCGTTCATGACGCACACCATCTCGGCCATCGACATGGCCCTGTGGGACATCACCGGCAAGGCGTGGGGCGTTCCGGTCTATCGCCTCCTCGGCGGTCCCGTGCGCGACAAGCTGCGGATGTATCCCAAGGAGGGCAAGGCGGTCAAACTCGGCACCGGCGGGCCGCATCCGTTCTCCGGCAATCCCAAGGACGTGATGGGACTCGCCAAGCAGGTCGAGGACTGGCGCAAACGCCTCGGGCCGGAGGGCACCATCATGTTCGACGCCCACTGCGCCGTGCCGCCGCCGATGCTCATTCAACTCGGCGCGGCCATCGCTCCGTATGACATCCTCTTTCTCGAAGAGGTCGCTGTGCCGGGCAACATCGAGGTGTTCAAACGGCTCAAGGAGCAGATCCGCATTCCATTCGCGGCCGGCGAGCGCGACCGCACCATCTGGGAGTTCGTGCCGTACCTCGTCAACGGCGTCCTCGACATCCTCCAGCCGGACGTCGGCCAGACCGGCGGCATCAGCCAGTTGAAGAAGATCGCCAACCTGGCCGAGGGCTTCATGGTGCCGCTCGCCCCGCACAACACCTGCAGCCAACTGGGCCTCAGCGCCAGCATCCACGTCGCTTTCTCGATCCCCTTCTTCCTCATCCAGGAAGGTTACATCGATGGTCACATCATGCCGGCGGGCGTGGCCAGGCCGAGCTGGGAGCAGGACAAGGACGGCTACG
>JBBRIK010000450.1:0-5423 GCA_038221045.1 Gemmatales bacterium | reverse complement strand
GCCCTGCTCCTTCGCTCCCTGGAATATCAACTCCACCTCACGCGCCGACCCGGCCCGAACGCCCGTGTCGGTCGCCTTGACGAGAGGGAGAGGCTTGCCGCCGGCATCCAACAGAGTGAAGTTCGCTCCGCTCAGGCCATCCTTCTTCTGTCCCATCACCTCGCCGTTGATGATGACCGTCATGTTGCCCGGCAGTTGGGGGCCGTCGTCGAGGCTTGACGCCGGCGTCTCCACATGCAAACGCAACTTCACCTCGCCGTCCTCCTTGCGGCTGACCTCGATCACCTTCACCAGACCCGCCTTCTCTCCCTTCACCGTCTGGCCGGCGGCCTTCAGAATGTTGTCGATCCTCACCAACGGCTCGACCGCCGGCTGCATCAGGCCGACCAGCGTACCCGAAACCTCCTTTAGCGTCTTCGCAGGCTTCTCGCCCTTCTTCAGACGCAGCGGGATCGGCCCCATCGTCGCCGCGTCCGGCCGGTTGGTGTTCAGCGGCACCTGATTGATGACGATATTCGCCGTGCCGCGATTTGCCTCCGGCTTCGGCAGCACAGTCAGGTCGGCAAGCTGCTGGCCCTGATCGTCGAGCGCCTTCGTCAAGCGGACGCCGAGGACGCCCTTCCAGACCATGCTCGGCTCCATCTGCACATCCAGGCCAAGCAGGTGTTCGTTCTCGCCGCGCGGCTTGCCCGGCAGATACGCATCCGCCGGCAGGACGCGAACGCGGACGCTCTGACCGAAAATCGCGGGAAGGTCCGCGGCTTTCCCCTCAGAGAGAATGAGCGGCTTCGGCACTTCTTCGGCGGGCGGCTTGGTGATGTCGCGTGGAACGATCCGTGAGCCGCCTCCCCCAATCATGATGATGGAACTGCCTGTCGTGCCACTGCGCGGCTTCGTCTTGATCGGCGGCGGCGCACCCTCGACCAGGCCCGCCTTCTTGCAGAGTTGCTCCAGCGCCTGCCAGAAGGAAACCTCCCCCGTGTCGAGCGTCAGTTTCTTCTTCGCCAGTTCGGCCCGGTCGCCCTTGAGTTCGATCTTGACATTCGCCTTGCGGGCCAGTTCCTCGACCGCATCGGGAAGGGGAGTATCGCGCAGGACGAGGCGGATGCGCGACGGCGCCAGCAGACGCGCTGTCTCCAGTTGCTGTTCGATACGGCGGAGCAGCATACTGGCCCGGCGACGGACTTCAGGGTCCGTCGAGGCGCGAGCCCGACGAAGAGCGGTCAGGGCCGGTTCGCCGATCTCGAAGAGTGACTTCACCGCGTCCTCACGCATGCGGAAGTCGGCGTCCCCGAGCTGGCCGATCAGTCGATCGATCGCTGCCGCGCTCGCCGGCTTCGGCGTCTCCGCGCCAAGGACGAGGCTGCCAGTCAGGAACAGGCCCACGAAAAGAAGACGCATCGGAGGTACTCCGTGAAAGATCCCTTTCACCATCACCGCGGCGGAACGCGCGCGAAAGCCGTCAACGCCGTTGCCGACTGAGACAACACCAACTCCTGGTGCCATACGAGATTCCCCGGTGATTTGCCGCCCGGAACGATTACCCGACCCGTGATCGTCCCCTTCGCCAGATCGAGAGTGACGATGCTCCCCTTCACGGGAAGATAGTAGTTCTTCCCCATTCTCACTCCGCGTCCGGTGGGAGGGCCGGTCTCAACCTTCCACATGGTCTTGCCGTCCTCCAGTTTCAGAGCGCGACAGTGCGTCTTGCCGGCGATCAGCACCAGCTTGGCATCCGACTCCACGAACAGATCGCCTTCTCCTTCTCCACTCGCCACATCGTCGCTCCATCGCGCAGAGCGGCGCAGACGAGGGCGTCCTCGTCCGGCGGCGCGATCACGACGCGATCGCCGGCAATGAGGGGCGCCGCGACTTGCCAACTCGGTTTCAGGTGCGGGGGACCGTTTGAGGGTAGTCCGACGTTCGGAAAGGGCCGGCCTCGAATCATCGCCGGAGGCGCGGGGGCCGCCGGCAGCGGCTTCTGGTAGAAGTTGGTCCACAGGAGCGAGCGCGTCGTCAGATCGAAGCCGAGGACCGCTCCCGTATTCGTCGGACAGATCAGAATGCCGCCAGCGTGGACCAGCGGCGCGGCGTGCAGGCGGCGTCCCCCGTCGAGCAGAAGGCGGTTTTTGGGCAGCGCCAGTCTCTGGCTCCACAGCAGTTTGCCGTCGCTGGAGTCGAGACAGAGCAACTTCAACTCCTGGCTCTTCTCGGCCAGCAAGTACAGGCGGCTTCCAAGAATCAGGGGCGGTCCCAGGAAGAAGGTATCGTCGAGGGGGCCGTCGCCATGTCCCCCGATCTCCCAGGTGATCTTGCCCGTGACGCCGTCCACGGCCAGCAAACGTGAATGCAGGACCGTTTCACTGAACTTGGGAGCGAAGGGCAGTTGCGGCGACGTTCCGCCCTTTGCGCGAAACCCCATGTAGTTGTCGGGCCAGACGGGCAGCGGAATATCCTCGATGGCGTAGACGTGTCCCTGTCCGGCACTGAGCATGCCGAGAATGCTGTTGGACAGCAGCAGTTGCGGATTGCTCCGCAGCATGTTCTGAACCCAGGTGCTGACCTGCGTGAAGGCGGCAGGCTCGGCCGGCAGCGACTCCAGACTGACATCGGAGACGGACTCCCACAGCAGTTTGCTGTCGGCGAGGTTCACCGAGGCAGGACCTCGATGCGTCCGAAACATGACGCGCTCGGAGCGAACCAGCGGAATCAGAGCGGGCAGCGCGGGACGGTTCTCCGTCTCCATTTGACGCAGCGCCTGGCCGATCCAGACCTGTCCGTCTCGCTCCTGGGACAGCGGCACATGCCAGAGCGGCTTCAGCGATGCGATTCTTTCGTCTGCTCCATCCGGAAGCGATTCGACCGGTCCAAACTGTTTCCGCAATTCGCCGAGGCTCAGTTTGCGCTGGCCGAGGGTCACACCGGCGGGATCGCGCGTGGCCAGCAGTTTCCAGGCGCGGTCGAAGTCTGCCCGATTGCCGGAGCGGTGAAAGGCGAGAGCGGCCTGATAGAGAGACGCCGGCTCCCAGTTGCTCGTCCGGCCGTCATCGAGGAGCAGAGTGAAGCAGCGCGCGGCCGCGTCGGGCCGGCCCCGGTCGAGATGGTGGACGCCGAGCAGACGAGCGGCCTCCGCGCCGGCCTTCGTGTACAGGCCGAGACGAACCGCCTCCGCGAGCAATTCCGGCTGATGGGTGTTCTTCGCCTGCGCGACAAGAGCGGCGATGCGAGGCCCCTGCGCGCTCTCATAGAACTCACGTCCGGCAGCGGGGAGTTGGCTGAGCAGACGCAAGGACTCACGTCGAGCGCTCCCCCAGACGACGGCCTTGTCTGGCGTCCGCAGAGGAATGAAGGCGTCTTCAGGCAGTTCGAGGACGCCCTGAAGAACGCCCACGACCTTGTCCCAGTCCTTGGTGATCAGATAGGTTCGAGCCTCGCGGAACCTTTCCGCCAGGGCCGGCGCGGTCGTCGGGGCAACGTCCGGCGGAAACGGCGGCGGCTCCTGTCCCCATGCCGCCGGCACAAACGCCAGCAACACCAACCCACGCGAAAGTCCGTTCACGAGATGTCTCCACGACCTAATTTCTTAGGTATTAGCGCCGCAACAGGGGCGGATGTCAAGTTTTTTCCTCATCACTGGCGACGAATCCTGGGGACAGCCGGAGAAGGTTGGGATACGATCAAAGGATTCCGAAGTAAGGTTAGCGGCGCTTCAGCGAAGTGCCGCTCGCCTGCCACGACACACATCGCAGGTAGCTCTCCCGATGCTGGACGTCCTCAGTGTGATCCTCGGAGGCGGGCGCGGCACCCGTCTGTATCCGCTCACCAAGAAGCGCAGCGAGCCGGCCGTGCCCATCGGCGGCAAGTATCGTCTTATCGACATTCCCCTGAGCAACTGCATCAACAGCGGCATTCGCCGCATCTATGTGGTGACGCAGTATCTCAGTGTCAGCCTGCACCGGCACATCAGCCAGACGTACGAGTTCGATCCGTTCGGCCATTCCTTCGTCGAGGTGCTGGCCGCCCAGCAGACGAATGAGACGGCCAACTGGTATCAAGGGACTGCCGACGCCGTGCGTCAGAACCTCGGCTACCTCGAGCACGAGACGGCTTCGGACGTATTGATCCTGTCGGGCGATCAGTTGTATCGCATGGACTTTGCCAGCCTGGTCGAGACCCATCGTGCCAGCAAGGCCGACGTCACCATTGCCGTCCATCCCGTGCCGCGCGATCAGGCGTCGCGCTATGGCATCGTCCGGCTGGACAATCAGCGGCGCATCATCGATCTGATCGAGAAGCCACAAACCGAGCCGCACCTGAATGCGATGCGGCTGCCGCCGGGCTGGCTCGAGAAGCAGGGCGTCGCCGCCAAGGGCCGGGAGTACCTGGCCAACATGGGCATCTACGTTTTCAACCGCAAGGTGCTGTTCGACCTGATGCACTCGCAGCCGCTGGCCAAGGACCTTGTCACCGAGTTGTTCGCCCGCCGGCTCAGCACCCATCCCTTGCAGGCCCATCTGTTCGATGGCTACTGGGCGGACGTCGGCACGATTCGCAGTTACCATGAGGCCAGCCTGAGTCTGTGCGGCGACGATCCGCCGTTCTCTTTCCACAGTCCCGAGGGGGTGATTTACACGCGCATGCGCAACCTGCCGGCGTCGCGCGTCGCGGGAGCGACGACGCAGGAGTGCATCATCAGCGACGGCTGCAACATCAAGTCCGGGACGCGCCTCGAACGCTGTCTCCTTGGCGTGCGCAGCCGAATCGGCAGCGGCGTGAGCATCAAGGATTCGGTCGTCATCGGCGCCGACGAGTACGAGACCGACGAGGACCACGCCGATAACCGAACGCAGGACGTCCCCGCCATCGGCATCGGCGACAACGCGATCATCGAGCGAGCGATCATCGACAAGGATTGCCGGATCGGCAAAAACGTTCGCATTATCAATCAGCAGCGCGTCCAGGAAGCGGAGGGCGACAACTACGTCATCCGCGACGGCATCGTGGTCATTCCCAACGACGCCGTCGTGCCGGACGGGACCGTCATCTGAAGCGAGGCGGACGATGGAGTTGACCCCCGTGGAACGCGAGCAATTGGCGGATTATCAGCAGATGATGGGCGACGAGGCCGGTTCTCTTGCCCTGGTCCTCGACCGTCTGACCGACGTGCTGGCCCTTGTGGGACAGCACACGGTCTATTGCCGGATTGAGAAAGGACCCCACGCCGGCGACGCGGCGCTGGATCTTGCCGAGGTGATGAACGGCTTGCAAACGGCGAAGTCACTGGTACAGCAGACGATGCTGCGCCTGCGGCAGGGGTAGGTGCGGGGGGGCGAGCCGCCCCTGGACTGGGTTGGGGCGCGCCGGGACAGGCGGAACCGGCGCCGGGGGCGCGACATCGGGGTACGGGTGCGGCGCGGCGCGCC
>JBBRIK010000449.1:0-5423 GCA_038221045.1 Gemmatales bacterium | reverse complement strand
CCCTTGGGCGTCACGCGCTCCGCTTCGAGGACTCCGCGTCGCGGCTAACCAATGTACATTATGGCCTCACGCGATGATCTTCTCGACGACGTGTCCCTTCACATCGGTCAAGCGGAAGTCGCGTCCCTGGAACTTGACCGTCAGTTTCGTGTGATCGATCCCGAGCAGATGCAGCATCGTCGCATGCAGATCGTGGACGTGAACGACATCCTCAACCGCGTTGTAGCCCAGTTCGTCCGTCGCTCCATGCGTGATGCCGCCCTTGATTCCGCCTCCCGCCAGCCACATCGAAAAGCCCTTCATGTGATGATCGCGGCCCGCCCCGCCCTTGTTGGACTGGGCCATCGGCGTTCGTCCGAACTCGCCGCCCCAGACGATGAGCGTCTCCTCCAGCATGCCGCGCTGCTTCAGGTCCAGCACCAGTGCCGCCGTCGCCTGATCGACCGCCTTCGCGCACACCTTCATGAAGCGGTTCAGGTCGTTGTGATGGTCCCAGTCGCGGTGATACAACTGGATGAATCGCACGCCGCGCTCGGCCAGACGGCGCGCCAACAGGCAGTTCGCAGCGAAGGAGCCGTCCGCGCCTTGGGTGCCGTACATATGTAGCAGTTTCTTCGGCTCGTCGCGCAGGTCCATCAGACCGGGAACGCTCGTCTGCATCTTGAAGGCGAGTTCATACTGAGCGATGCGCGTCGCGATTTCGGGGTCGTCCGTCGCCTGCTCTTGCAGGCGATTGAGAGACTGCACGGCATCGACGACGTCGCGCTGCTTGACGCTGTCCACGCCCTCGGGATTGCGGACGTACAAGACGGGATCGCCATGCGACTGGAGGAAGACGCCCTGATACTGGCCGGGCAGGAAGCCACTGTGCCACAGTCGCGTTGCGATCGGCTGCGGACTGCGACCCGCGAACGACGTCATCACGACGAAGCCCGGCAGGTTGTCGCTCTCACTGCCCAGGCCGTACCAGAGCCACGATCCCATCGACGGACGCCGGGAAATGACCGTCCCCGTGTTCATGAAGGTGTGGGCCGGGTCGTGATTGATCGCCTCCGTCTTCATCGAGCGAATGATACACATCTCATCCGCGATCTTCGCCGTGTGCGGGAACAGCTCGCTGATCGTCTGGCCCGACTGACCGTGGCGCGCGAACTTCATTTGCGGACCGAGACAGAACAGCTTCTGTCCCTGCAACTGAGCGATGGGCTGGCCCCGCGTGAACGATTCGGGCATGAGTTGGCCATCGAGTTTGGCGAGGGCCGGCTTGAAGTCGAACGTCTCCAGATGCGAGGGGCCGCCGGACATGTACAGGAAGATGACGCGTTTCGCCCTCGGCGCGACGTGAGGCGGAGAGAGGATGCCGGAACTCGGCCCGGCGTGCAGCAACGAGGCGAGAGCCATTGAGCCAAGGCCGCACGCGGATTGACCCAGGAATGCACGGCGAGACGGCGTTGGATGCAACAAGGGAAGCCTCCTCGCTCACTTCGTTCCCAGGCTCTGGATTTGGGAACGACCAACCCACTCTTGATTTCAGGTTCATCCGGCGAATGCGCGTTTTGTTGTTGAAAAAGTGGACATGTTCCCGTCTTCTGGAGTTATCACAACCACTCCCGAGGAGGATGAAACATGTCCACGAGTCTACTCTACCACGGCTTCGGTCCAGTCGGCTATCGCTATGTTCGCCAGCACTTCCACGAGGGTAAGGTGATCTTCCGTATCGAGAAGCCGCGTGAACTCCAGCGGGACACGGCAAACTCATCTGGGTCTGCTGTCCGCTCAGCATCATACTCATCGGGGGGGGACCCTGTCCTTCTCGGCAAGCGGGGTGCCATCCCACACCTGAAGCATCTTGCCGTCCGTGCTGGCTGAAAGCAGCCGGTGGCCGTCGGGGCTGAACAGGATTCGGCTTCCGTCAGGCTCAACCCGGTTGAGACTCAACCCCGACGGGGGGCCGTTCAGAACTCCCACTTCCAGAGCGTTCGTCAGGTCCCAGAAACGCAGGGTGCCGTCGATCGCGATCGAGGCCAGCCTGGCTTCGGGGCTAAAGGAAATCTCGGACACCTGTCGTGTGTGGCCTCGCAGCTCAAGCACCTGCGCCTTCTCCGGTATGCCCCAGAAGCGGATGTTGCCGTCGGTTGAGCCGGCCACGATACGGTTGCCCTCCGAGCTAAAGCCAAGCACCCGAAGGTCGCTGTGGACGGCATTCCACAGAGTGCCGGGGAACCTGAAGATGTCCTCCCCCGTTGTGATGTCCCATGCCCGCAGTTCTCCCAGTTGCTGGCCGATTCCTCTGTTGCGAGCAAAGTAAGAGGCGATCCGCAGCCCGTCTTGACTGAAAGCGACCCCCATGCCGCCGCCCGCCGCCGTGAACACGATCCGCCCGGTCGCCCCGTCCCACACGGTGACGTTGCCGGTCTCCCTGTTCGAGCGAGCGGCGGCCAGTTGGTTGCCATCGGGCGAGAATGCCAGGTCGCAATGGTCGAAGTCGTCTTTCTCGACCAGGATGCGCGACAACTTGTTCGTCTTGAGGTCGTACAGTCCCAGCGTCCGGTTTGTGCCGCGGAATGCCAGCATTTTCAGGTCGGGGCTGAACGCGGCACCCCGGTGAGCAAACGGGGAATCCACCTCGATCTTGCCACGGAAAACCTCGTTACCCGTTCGCAGGTCGAACGTCCGGAGCTGGCGATCCTCGCGGAGGGCAAGAAGCCTGAGCGAGTCGGAACTGAAAGCGCAACCCGCGAGGGGGCTGTCTGCGTCCCACACGGTGAGCGGATTGGCGGGGGCGTCGGCGTTCCAGACCTTGACGGTCTGTTCGGCGCCGACGGAGAGAAGCCGCCTGCCGTCGGATCGCCAGGCCACTGCGATGGCGATGCCGTTGTGGGCGGGAATAACGAGATGTTCCCCGCCCGTCTCTACCTCCCAGACCCGGACCGTGGTGTCGAGGCCTCCCGAGGTCAGACGGCGTCCATCCGGACTGAAGGACAGGCAGAAGACCTGACCGCGGTGTCCGTGGAGCGTTCGCAATGGCGTCACCACCCTCTCTTTCTCGCCGGGGGTGATGTCGTAAAGGCCGATCGTTCCGCCGACCTGCTGCTGGGGCGTCGCACCAACTCCCCCGGTACCGACTGCCAGCAGTCGTCCATCCTGGCTGAACGCCAGCGAACTGGTCGAACCGGGCCGTTCGCCCTGGATCACGACCTGGCGCGTGCCGGTTGCGGTGTCCCAGACTCCAACGTCCACCGGCACTCCCTGGGCATTGCAGCAGGCGGCAGCGACCCGTTTGCCGTCCGGGCTGAGAACGGGAGGGGCGGCCGCTCCCTTGATGAGAGCAAGCGTTTGTCCGGCCGGCACATCGACCACCTTGAGCAGAGCGACCATCGGACCGCCGAAGAATTGATCGAAGGAGAGATAGGCCAGGCGCTTGCCGTCGGCGCTGAAACTCGCCCGCACGCCAAAGGACCCGCCTGAAAATGGCAGATGACTGACATCCATCAAGGTCAGCAAGGTCTTGCCGGAGGCAGTGTCGCGGACTTCCAGCGCACCGTTAAAACGCGCGAGGGCGATCCGGGAGCCGTCCGAATTCATGGCAATCCCGCGAACGGATCCCACACCAGGAATCTCAACCACCGGATCTGGGCCTTTACCACCCGGCAACCGGACGATCAGCCGGCCTGTGACGGCATCCCACACCTTGACGTCGCCGTTCGTGTACGACGTGTACAACTTGCGCTTGTCGGGACTGAGAGCGAAGGCGGAAGCGATTCCAACGGCACCCTCCCCCACGCTGTCCACCCCATAAATGCTGAGTTCGTCCTGGCTGGCGTGGCCCCCGCTGAACACGCGATTGAGGTAATGCCACTCGAACCCACGGCAGTCCAGTTCATCCCCCTGCGGCACCATCTGGGCCAGCAGTTCGCGAACGATGCGCGGCGTGCGATCTTCCCAGGCACGACGTACTTCCTTCATCCGTACGCCGTACAGCGCTCGTAGGGCCTCCTTTGTCTTCTCTTCCGCCTTGCCGCGTGCCGCCACGGCGGTCCGTGTTTCAGTGGCCAGCGCCTCGTTCCGCGCCTGGACGTCAAGGTAATACCACCAACCACCGGCCAGCAGGCCGACGAGGAGGACGGCAAGTACCGCGTAAAGACTGGCCAGTGCGGGACGGCGGCGCCCCCACTTGATCGCTCGCTCGACGGTGGACGTGGGGCGTGCCGTGATAGGCTCACCGTCGAGGAAGCGGCGGAGGTCTTCAGCCAGGGCAGCGGCCGAGGCATAGCGGCGGTCCGGATCTTTTCGCAGGCACTTGAGGCAGATCGTCTCCAGGTCCGCAGGCGTCGTGGCCTGCAGCGCGCGTACCGGGACCGGGTCCTCGCCGATTACCTGCAGCAGCGTGTCCATCACCGACGCGGCCCGGAATGGAGGCCGGCCCGTGAGGCATTCGTAAAGGATTGCTCCCAGTGCGTAAACATCGGTGCGTCCGTCGATCGCGTGAGTCTGGCCGGCCGCTTGTTCGGGGGCCATGTAGGAGGGCGTTCCCATCACCGCTCCCGATACCGACAGCCCACCCTCGTCCTGCTTCTTGGCCAGCCCGAAGTCGGTGATCTTGGGGAAGTACGAAGGAGAAGAAGAAGTGTCTTCCTCTTCTTTTGTCCTTTGTCCTTCCTTCTTCGTCCTTTCCAGAAGCACGTTGGCCGGCTTCAGGTCGCGATGGATGATGCCGGCGTTGTGAGCCGCCTGCATGGCGTCGGCCAGTTGCCGCACCAGGCGGGCGGCCTCGACCGGGGACAGCAGCGAATCCTTGAGGCGGCGGTCAAGGCTGCCTCCCTCGATGTACTCGAGGCTGAAGAAGGGCTTGCCGTCGTACTCGCCGACCTCGTAGACCTGGACAATGTTCGGGTGTCTCAGTTCGGCCAGCGCGCGGGCCTCGCGCTCGAACCGGCTTCGCTCTTCCATTCCAGCGTGGCTGGCGTGCAGGATCATCTTCAGGGCAACGAGGCGGTTCAGGCCCTTCTGGCGCGCCTTGTAAACCACGCCCATGCCGCCTCGTCCCAGTTCTCCTTCGACGATGTAGCCGGCAAGGATCCGTCCCGCTCCCTCGGTCGCGGAGAGTTGCTGCTGCGTGGGCGAAACTGTTTCGGGGACCGAATCCGTGGAGGGAGGGACGGTGGTGGGCGAAGTTGGTTCCTCGACCCGTGTGGAGAGAATCTGGCCGTGCTGGTCGGACATGAGAATACCCTGTGAGCGCGATACTGTTTCGTGTCCTCGTGCCATCCGGCAGAGGCACACAACCTGCCTGCCCACATAACGGGCAGTCCAATGCCGCCAGCCCTTTGTACAGCGACGGCCCTTCAGTCTTGTACGACGTACGACTCGACGTGCCAGTCTTCTACAGTCTGATGTTGAGGATAAAGTTTACCTCGCCCTCG
>JBBRIK010000448.1:0-5426 GCA_038221045.1 Gemmatales bacterium | reverse complement strand
CCCGAACAGTAAGGGCACAAGTGACGCCTGGTTCTCCGGGGCGAGCGATGTCTCGCTTGAACCCCATCCCAGGTCGTGAGGGAGGCACCCGGCCTGGACCAGCGTCGAGCAAGCCCGTGCCGCTTGATTGCTGAGGGTCAGGGATACGACCTCTGTTCCAGTGGGCGGCGTTTCCGCGAGGATAAAGCTTCCAAGTTCCACAAGGGAGTACAGACTCAGCAAGGTCACAAAGGCCCAGGCAGGCCCTCGGCCTCGCAGCCAGGAGAACACCGACAGATAGATCAGGAGGCGGAAACACGAGGTTACGCCCAGCAGCGTGAGGCCCAGAAGGACGTGCGGCTGTCCCCAGTCTTCCGGAGGGATCGAGGCGCAGCAGAGACAGACCAGGGCTGCCAGCCACACCAGGATGGCGCGCAGGGCCGGACCAACGAGTCCGCGCCAACGTCCCTCTCCCGATGCGGACGGGGCAGAGAGAATGCCAGCCGCAAGCGCGAGGCTGAAGGCGAGAGAGACGGCCGGGTAGGGGGGAGCGACAGTCGTCTGATGGGGCATCCAGAGCGTCAGCACCGTCAGACCAGTTAACAGGCCCAGGAGCAAGAAGACGGTTGTCTGATGGCGCATCCCGCGATTGCGGAGTTGGGCCGTCGCCATGCCCGCCGACGCGAGGGTGAGCAAACTCAGCGACAGGCAGCCCCATCCGACGAGAAGGGGCGTCGCGGGCCGAACCCACACCGATTCCTTGTCATCGGCCACGCTTACCACATAGAAGGCCCCCCAGACGACGAGCATCGCAAAGAGCAGCACAGTTCCCCGGCGCGGTTCGCGCCGTTCGGGCGATTGCAAGGAAACGCCAAACACGCAGACGAAGAGGACCGCCAGCATCAGCAAACCATCCAGCGCCAGCCAGGGAAGGGGAAGTTCAAATTCCCACGAGAACGCCAGCCCGAACAGAAGACCGGTCGCGACCATTGCCATTAACTTCGGCAGAGAGGACGCCAACACAAGACCGGCCAGCAGTTCGCGGTCCGCGAGCGCGCTGCCGCAGACAAGGGCCAGTCGCCCGCTCTGACGCTCGGCTTCCGCGTTCGTCCAGACCGTCAGGACGATGGACCCCAGCAACAGAAAATGCCCGGTGAGGATGGTCGAACCCCAGGCCCACATCCAGGATTTTTCACTCGCGAAGAATACGATGCCGAAAATCACCCAACCGATGATGACGAGGGGCGAGAACGCGTTCAGCGGCAAAAGCCGCAGAGAAGTGCTGCCGTAGAGACGGCGATAGGTCGTGTGAAAATAGGAGGGAGATCGCAGCAGGTTCATGCTCCTGGTCCCTCGCCCAGCAGCCAGTGAAAGATGCCCTCCAGCGGCGTCATCTGCTCCTTCAGTTCGCGCACCTGGAACCGGTCGCCGGCGTCGGCCAGCAAGCGCAGCACGCGCCGCACCAGGGCGGCGTCGGCGTCCTCGAACGTGAGCGTTCGCGGCCCAAGGACCTGACAGACGAGTCCACAGTCGCGCGCCAGCAACTCCGCCAACTCGGCCGCATGGTCGTCGAATAGCACCAACTCGTATCGCAACCCGCCGCCCATGCGGGCCAGCAGTTCATCGCGCGATCCCGACGCCTTGACCTTGCCCGCATCGAGCATGATGACGTGATCGGCCAGGCTGCTCAACTCGGCCAAGTTGTGCGAGGCGATCAGCACTGAGCGGTCGCTGCGAGCGCCTCCGGGCTGGACGTAATCGCGCAGCACACCAGCCAGTCCCACGCGGGCCGGCGGATCGAGTCCATTCGTCGGCTCGTCGAGCACCAGGACGCGTGGCCCTCCCTCACCCGAGAAAAAGCCGGCCGCGATGTGCACCTTACGGCGATCGCCTTGCGACAGATTGCCGACGAGCCTATCCAATTGCACGGCCAGCCCCAGGTCCTGAGCGATCCGCAGAGCGGAGCGCTGAACCTCGCCTCTGGGGACCCCGAACGCATGAGCCATGAAGGCGAGAAACTCGCGCACCGTCAATTCGTCGTAAAGCAGTACATCCTCGCTGACCCAGCGCGCCTCGGACCACAGCCGGCTTCGGTCGCGCGGATCGAACGGGTCGAGTCCGCACAGTCGCACCTCACCCGATGCCTCGCCGCCCTCGCCGAAGAGAGCGCGGAACAGACTCGTCTTGCCCGCCCCGTTCGGGCCGACGACGGCGACGAGCCGGCCGGGCGGCACCTCGAACGACACGTTCTCCAGCGCGAGTTTGTCGCCGTAGCGGACGCTCAGGTTAAGGACGCGGACGAGGGGTTCCATGGATCAGGACGGATCGATGAGGGGACGGAGTTGTCGATGCAGGACATGGTCGCCGCGCTCCTGGGCGAAGCCCTCGATGGCGTCGAGGAGATGCTCGCGGCCGCGCGGCGGCAGCACACTGGCGAGGACGGAGGCAAAGGCCAGCACGACCCGGCGCAGCACGTCCGTGTAGGCGGCGTAGAGGCCCGCCGGCTCCGCGAGGGGCATCAGGCAGGCGGCGACGTCGTCCTTCGTGGTCGCCAGGTTGCCCGCGGTGATGTGATGCTTCAACTTGACGGTCGCGGCGATGAACTCGTGCAGCCGGCGAATCAGCACGATCTTCTTCTCGCTGCTGGCGAGGCCGAGATTGATCGCCTTGAGCCTGGCGAAGTCGCCGACCTCGAGCAGCGCGATCAGCCGTTCGACCCGCGTGCGCGCCGACTCCGGCAAACTGTCCCAGGACGGCAACGTCAGCGGAGGGGTCGGGGCCGGCGGGGGAGAAGGGGACCTCGTCTCGGTCACAGGCAGAACAACCGCGGTGGGGGAAGTCGGGCGGTTGGAGGCAGTGGGAAAGGGAGACGCGGCCTCCTGCCTTCGGCCGGGCTTCATCCCCTCCAGCAGGGCCGCCCGCGCTGGTTCCTCATCGAGCCCGATCAGATCGATGAACACAATCTGCGCGAGGATACCCTCGGGTTGACACTCGCGAACGCGGACAGGAATCAGGCTGCGTTTCCGGCCGGTGGGATCCTGGGCGAAGGCGACGGCCCATTCGGGATGCGTGTACTCGGCGGCGAGGTAATCGGGCGACAGGACGGCAAGGAGCCGGCTGGCGTCGCGGGCGCCCTGCTGCATTTCGAGGACGAAATTGCAGCCGGGACGGAAGTCCCAGTCCTGAAAGATCGTCGTGTAGCCAGCCGCCTCGAGCTGGGAGGCAATCCAGGCAGCGTAGGCGCGATCGGCCTTGTTGTAGCTGATGAAGAAGTCTTTCGACATCGTGGGCCTCGGGATAGATCCCACGATAGTAGCGTATCCCGGAGGACAATCTCCACGAAAAATGTTCGCGAGACGAGGCTTTCGCGAGTGGCCTTCCGCGGGACTCTGCCTCGTCGCGGTTGAGCCGCCCATCCTCCACGGCCTGCACATCCTGCCCGACCGTCACCGTCACTCCATCCCGGACAGGAATTCCGGTCGTGTTCGCAAGCTATGACTGGAGAACACCTCGCGCCGGAACGTAGACTTGAAGTGCTTGAAACTTGCCGCACAGGAGGCGAATGCCATGAACGTGAGCAACATACGGATTTTTGTCGGAGCAGTTCTGCTTGGCTCTCTAGCGGGCTGCGCTCACACGCCGTCGCATCCGCCGCCCGGTCCGGCCGTATCGGGGTTTGCACCTTGCCCCAGTTGCGAACGCCAGCCGTTCTTGCCGCGGGCTAGGTTCAGTCCGACGCCCGCGCCCTTGCCGTTAGGCGGGCCACTGCCTCCAGGAGGGCCGCCGCCACAGGTCAATCCCGCGCCCATTCATAATGAGTTTCGCGCTTATTCGCCTCCAGATCAAACGTGGAAGCCAGCGCCCGAAACGCGTGCCTATCCGGAAGTTCGTTTGTTGCCTCCTGAAGTGGCTGAGAGACAGATTCCCAGGGAACCAGCCGGTGAGAGGAGCATTCTGCCGGTCGAGATTCCCCAGTATGCCCTGGCTCGCAAGCAAGTCGCGTCCGGGCAGAAGCCTTTCAGCGAGGGCATCGACTGGCTGCGCGACAAGGGCTATCGCAGCGTGCTGTTCATCCGCGCTCCCGGCGAGGATGACAGCGCCGCCCGGCGGCAGTTCACCGCCAAGGGCTTTCGGTATTTCAGCCTCGAAGTGTCGCCCTTGACGCTCAACCGTGAGTTGATCGACGAGTTCAATCGCGTCGTGACCGATCCGGCCAACCTGCCGCTCTTCGTTTACGACCGCGATAGCTCGCTGCTGGGTGGCTTGTGGTATCTGCACTTCCGCGTCAGCGAAGGCTACGACAGCGACAAGGCCGCGATTGAAGCCGGCCGGCTTGGGCTGAACATCGACGCGGACGGCGGGTCGCACAAGGAGATGTGGCTTGCCATTCAGCGCTTCCTGCAACCGATGAGCAAGCCAACTGTCCGCCAGAGTCGTGCCCATACCGCCGGCTGGAACAAAAGCGAGCGCTGATCGCGCCGGGCTAAATGAGCGACGCCAGCTTCCGGGTCTCTTCGGGTATGCCGAATGGACCCGGAAGCTGGCGTCTTTCGGTTCAGTTCTCAAATGTGATCTGAGCGACGAACAACCGCTGTCGGTCTCCTCGCAATACGAAATCCTCAAGCAATGTCGCCAGGTTCGGCTTCACCTTCACCCGAAGATTGTAAGTGCGAGTGCTGGTCGTCATGCGCACTTCAATGGGTTTCTCGAAGTCCAGGCGAGCATCGCGGGACAGCCAGATCGTCACCTTCTGATGGCCGCGCTGGTTGACCAGAATCTGATTCGCCGCCGGGTTGATGCGTGCCTCGATCTTGGCCGGCAGAATGCTTGCTGTCCAGGGCGAGACGCTGTTGACGTGACGCTGATCGATGCCCTCGCTCGACAGCCAGTAAAAGTGATTGTCCGTCGTCCTCATCGACATGAACTCGCCGCCGCCGAACTTGCCCAGTTGCGTCGCCGGGATCGTCCGCTTCTTGCGGCTCATCCAGTCGAACATGGCCGGCAGCTCGGCCCCATACCACTCGTTGCCCCGTCCCTTGTACTGAATGTGCATGACCGGATAACCGGCCGGCACCCACTTCTCGACCAGGTCCTTGATCCGCTTCGCCGCCTCGCCCGTCCATTCGCCGCTGACGATGTAGAAGGGCAGATACTGCGCGTTGGGAACGTACTCGCGGGTGAAGTACATCGGTACGCCGCACATCGGCAGCACGCCAGCGAACAGATCGGGATGCGACAGGCCGACATCGAACGCCATCGTACCGCCCTGTCCAAAGCCGAAGAGGAAGACGCGATCGGCATCGACGTTGAATCGCTTGCGCAGATCGGCCAGCGTCTCCAGCACCGTGTCGTGTTCCGACGCGGAGAAGCCGTAGCCAGCTCCCGCGCCCTGAGCCCATGAGGGAGCGGCGAGGATGTAGCCCTCGTCCTTCGCCAGCGCCGCCCAG
>JBBRIK010000447.1:0-5438 GCA_038221045.1 Gemmatales bacterium | reverse complement strand
CGAAGACTCCGCGTCGCGGCTAACCCTTGCGTCAAACGAAGGCGCGTCATGTACCTCGTTCCCTCGCTCTGCGTGGGAACGAGGGAGAAGATGGACAAGGACGAACGATTGCCCGTAACGGGCAAACTGTGAGCCTCCTCTTTTCGCTCGATCGCCCCTTTTTCCTGCGCAGCCTCTGGTAAGGATGTCGAAGGAAAGGAATAATGCGATAGAGGGGCCTGTCGTGGCAAGACAGGCTGTCACTACGGTCCGCTCGGCCTCGCGCCGGAGGGAGGAAGCACGATCCCATGAATACCAACCGACGCTTGCGTCTCGGATTGCGTGGCCGGCTCTGGGGCATCTGCGCCGCGGCCGTTGCCGTCGTGTCCCTGCTGGATCCATCCTCCTCATCCGCCCAGACGGACACTCGCGATCCGGTCGAAAGGTTCCGCGATGCGCTGGAGTCGGACCTCGACAACCTCCCCTTCGAGGACGACGCCGACCGCGCCGCCACTCGCAAGAGCATCCTCGATTACCGCCAGAAAGTCCTGACGGAAGCGGCAGGCCGGATCGTCACCTTGCGCGACCTGAGCCGCTCGCTCCGGCTGGGGACCTCCACCTTGCGCGAGAACCGCTACAAGGACCTCCGGCTGCTCGAAATCGACCGGGGCGTCTTCACCGATCTCATTCAGAAGTTTGTCGCCGCGTTCAAGAAGCAAGCGCAGAGTACGGACCCGCTGATCCAGCGGGCCACGGCCGTCCTGGCCAGCGACCTCGTCAGCAAAGTCTATTCCGACCAGCGCGGCCTGGTCGGCGGCGCCGTCGTCCGCGATTTGCTCCCCGAACTGGCTCGGCTGGCCGAATCGCCCGATTCGGGTGTTCGCATTGCCGTCGCCCGCGCCATGGGTACCATCATCCTCGAACTCAAGGAAGCCCTCACGCCCCGCGCCAGCGAACTGATTCGTTCCACCATCCTCCGCATCCAGAAGAGCGGCGATCCGGAGCCGCGCCGCGCTGTCATCGACACGACCGCCTCTCTGGTGAAACTGCTCAATCCTGACGCCGGCGAGGAAAGCATTCAGCCCAAGATCGCGACCCGCGAGGACCTCTTCAGCCTGCTCAACCTGACGCCGATCCTTTTCAACGGCATGGCGGACGAGGACGCGCTCACGCGCAAGAAGGCGACCTTTGTGCTGTCTCGGCTCACCAACCTCGTCGCACGGGATCGGGTGATACTGATCGTCACACCTTCTCTGTCTCAGCCGCCGGCGGGACGAAAGATGACTGAGGAAGAGGTGGCCTTCATCAAGACCAACCAGGCCGACCTGGACCGGGAACTCAAAGCGATCCAACCTCGCATCGAGGTGTTCCGGACGCAGACGGACGTGCTGGCGAAGGTGGTTGTCGATCCGGACCCCGAGATTCGTCTGTCGGCCCTGCGGATGCTCGAAGACCTGGGTACGCTTCAGAACTACGTCAGCGAGCGTATCGTCTCTCTGCCCAGCGAGAAGAAGGACGAGACGACTCCCGCGCCGGCAACGTCGCTCGGTCCGGTGTTCGTGGCGGTGAGGCCGAGCCTGGTCCGGAACCTGTCCGACCCCAATCCGAAGGTACGTCTGGCAGCGGCTCAGGTGCTGGAGAGCCGGGGCGAGTCGGCCCGTCCCGCCGCGCGAGCGCTGATCGAACGCCTGAGCGATCCCAACCCGTTCGTCCGTTGGGTGGCGGTCCGTACGCTGGGCCGTTTCCGGTCGCCCGCTGCTCCCGGAGCGGTTGAGGGACTGGGGAACACTCTGATGGACAGGGACTTGTCGGTGCGCATCGCTGCCGCGAACGCTCTGGAATCGCTCGGTGCCGAGGCTGGCCCCGCTATTCCTGCGTTGCTGGCGTCCGCCAACCGGGGTGACGCGGATTACCGCGAGGCCGCGCTGCGAGCCATCGGCACTGCGGGGCCGTTTGTCCCCTCGACGGTGATCCTGCGCGAGAAGCGCGGCCAGGTTATTGTGCCTGTCGTGGCCCGGGAGTTGAGCAATCCGGACGTGCGTGTTCGTCGAGCCGCCGCCCTGGCGCTGGGCCGCCTCGGCAATGACGCGGCTCTCGCCGCTGGTGCGCTGCAAAAGGCGTTGAACGACGACGATTCTGAAGTTCGCCGCTACGCGACGGAGGCGTTGCTGGCGAAGTGAAGGCAGCTTCTTGCCGCTTGCGGCTTAGCGGTCTTCTCCCCGCTAAGCCGCAAGCGGCAAGAGGTTCATTTCAACCCAAATCCATGCAGACGGCACAGTTCGCGCGGGCCGAGATCGACGCCTCCGTAAACCGACAGATCGCTCTCCTTCGTCCCCGCCTCATAGTCCTCGATGTAGCGCTTGATAGTCGCCGGCGGACAGCCCGTCACCTCGCGAATCTCTTCCACCGAGCGTCCGAGACGGTGCAGCGCCAGCACCACATGGACCTTGCCCTTGGCCGTGCGCCCCGGTTCGCTCAGATAGCGATAGTTCTTCAGCAGAAAACCGGCATTGACGGCGGTCGGCTTCTGTCGCTTCAGCGACAATCCCACGCGAATGGACTTGTAGAGACGCCGGCCCTCATCGGGGATTTCTTTCAGATACAACGGGCTATCGGCATCCCAGGCGGGCCGTCCGCTGATGGCATGGTCGAGCGTCGCCACGTCGCGTTTGCCGGTCATGGTCAGCAGATGATCGACGAGGAGAGAAGGGCCGTCGATGAGAGTGCCGTCCGCGCATTCGAGACCGCGAAACAGAAAGCCGCCGTGAGCCGTCTCGTCGCCGAAGGTTAGATCGATCCCCTTGAAACTGCCGGCGCGATAGACGCCGCGCGTGCGATGGAAGTACCAACGGCCCCGTTCGAGTTGCACCGGATCGCGATGCGCGAACGGATCGGAATGATCGCCGGAGTGATAATACGCCTCGACCTCGATGAGCCGATGCGGTTCGCCGCTCGCCATGAGCCGAACGCCGTTGAGCAGCCGATTCGCCACGTCCGCGAGCCATTCCTCAACCGAGACGCTCTCGGGACGATTCAGGGCGTCGCGCATGCTAGATCCTCAATCAAAAGCCCTTCTCGCCGCCTGCGGCTTTGCACTCTTCTGCAAAGCCGCAAGCGGCAGGACGGCGGAGAGATTTTTTCGCGTCTAGGCCGTGGCGGGACGAATTCCTCCCACGGACTTGCGACGCTCCGAAGGGGCGCGGGGCAACTCAGGCTTTGCCTGTCCATAGCTCTTCCAGTGACGAAGCGGCACAAGCCCCACCCCGATGCACACGAGTTGAGAGATCCAGAACAGCGTCAGGCCGTCGGCCAAAGTTTTATTGAAGCCGTAGGCATGCAGCCCCACGCTCAGTTGGTTGGTCCCGAACCACGACCAGCCGGTAACCATGTTGCCAACCAGGGTCAGCACCGCCATGCCGCGCTGCTTGACCAGGCCGCCCCAGCGAGCGTGCAGGATCAGCGCGTTCATCAGCACGATGAGCAGCGCGCCGTTCTCCTTGGGGTCCCACCCCCAGAAACGGCCCCACGATTGGTCCGCCCAGATGCCTCCGAGGACCGTGCCGACGAAGCTAAGAAGGGTGGCGAAACAGATGACGCCATAAATCATCTGCGCCAGGCTCTTGAACGTGCCTTGATCGAGCACGTTCGTGAACAGGCCGAGAATGATGAAGAGCAGGCCGAGGAAGCCGGCGAAGAAGGTCGCCGAGTAGCCGAGCGTGACGCAGGTGACGTGGGTCGCCAACCAGAAGTTTGTGTCAAGGACGGCTTCCAACGACTCCATGGTGTCGCCCTTGCTTTCGGCGAGATGGTGAGCAACCAGAGTAGTTGCCGCGCCCAAAACGGAGGCGACCGCGATGCCGAGTCCGTTACGGAATAGCCATTCGAGGAACAGACCGAGTCCGACGCAGCCCCAGCCAATGAACACGGCCGAGGAATAGAGGTTCGTAACGGGCGGCCTGCCCATCAGGTACATGCGCCCCAACAAAGCACAGGTGTGAAGGAGCAGGGTCAGGACGCCCAGCCAGAATGCGGAGCGATTCAGCACGTCGGGATAGGCGATCCAGCCGGCGCAACAGAGCAGAAACACCAGGATGTACAGCACCGTACACTGGTAGAACGGCGCGAAATTGTTGAAGAAGACCTCGAACCGAGCGTCGCCTTCGGCCCTGGACGGGAGCTTGCCCTGCAGCTTGCGGAAATCGGTGACCGCCTGGGCGAACTCATCGGGCTTCTTGTCGTGATAAGCGACGAGGATCCGTTCCCACGCCCCGGCGGCGGGGTAATCGGCGGCCACGATCCGATCGGTCTCGGCCCGAACACGCGCGATCAATTCTTCCTGCCCCAGCTTCTGGACGTCTATCTCCGAGCGGAGTTTCAGGAGGGCTTGCTGGAATACCTCCGTCCGAATCTCGAAGGAGGACTTCCAGAGTTCGTCGCTCGACGTGGTGGGGAGGATCAGCGGTTCGCGGCCCTTGGAAAGCTTCAGATAGAGCTGGATGTTGTGCGAGAGTTCAAGGATCTTCTGGTCGAAGAGTTCTCGCTTCTTGGGGTTCACCGCTTCGGCGCGAACAACTTCCTTCTCGAACTTCTCAATCTGCGGTCCGATCTCCAGGAGCGAATAGCGCCAGGATCCAGGCCGTTCCTGCAGTCCGAGAAAGCTGACGACTTCGGTGTTCTCGATGCGGAAGACCTTGCTCTTCCAGGCGGCGCTCTTCTCGCGGTCCTGATACTCCCCGCTGACCAGTGCCTCCAGGAGCCAGCGGATGGCGGGCTGGGAACGGTCGTCCAGGTCCTTGAAGGTCTGGCGCTTGCTGATAATCATCAAGTTGGCTTTGGCCACGGTGTCGATAGGTTTGAGCCGGCCTTCGGAATAGACGGGGATGCTGGCGAAATCATCCAGCGACAGTTCCCCTTCCGCGGAACGCGGCGCGGTCATGCTCAGGAGAAGACACAGCACGGCCATTCCGACAATGGTCCCAGGTATACAGCGCGACCACTTCATCAGACAGCCCTCCTGCGAAGGAACCCGACCAGATGCAAACCAAAGTGCACCAGCATTCCCACCCCGACAATGACACAGGACAGGTAAGGCATTAGCCAGCCTGGGTTCCGGACGACCTGGAGGACCGTCCCTGAGTCGCCAGCCAGGACGCTGTGCTGATAGAAGGTCTCCCCGCCGTAACGCAAAGGGGCGTTCATGGATATCTTGACCTGGCGGTCTTCTTGCCGGGACAGGTCAGTCAAGACTACGTCGCTGGAGTAAGCCTTCGCCATCTCCGTGCCGACATGCTTCTTGCTCGTGACCTTTTCCAGACGGATCGCATAAGGCTTGTAGATTCGTTTCAGCCGCAAGGCCACCCTGTAACTCTTGTCGCCCAGCCGGAGAGTTTGAGCAGGGAAGCCGAGGCTCGTGGAGTTCGGGTCAAACCACACCGACAGATCGTAGTCGCCGAGGGGGG
>JBBRIK010000446.1:0-5441 GCA_038221045.1 Gemmatales bacterium | reverse complement strand
CTCCAGGGGCAGATCGATGGGTTCCGGGCCGGCGACTTGCTCGTCGCTGTCCAGCACAAAGGTCGTGCGCTGTGGATCGAAGCCGCGGCGCGGGTCGGCGCCGGCGTCGGCCAGGGCCTGCCAGACGCGGCCGGCATGGTTGATGGCCTGTTCGCCGATGAGGGTCAGGGTCAGCGGGACTTCATCGCCGGGGCGGACGCTCGGCGGCATGGGGAACGGCAGCGCGAGGACCAGGGGCCGGGCCGCCTGTTCCTGGCCGCGAAACACGTCGGCGTGGGGCGGCGGGTCCGGCTCCAGGGTCTGGCCATAGGGACACACCGCCATGTGCGGGCAGCCGGTGCAGTAGCGCCAGCGGGTCTGTTGTTCCAGCCGGGGATGGACGCAAACGCTCTCCTTGAAGGGGAGGGCAAGCATCCCGCGGAGGGCCGGTCCCATCCACGGTTGCAGCCGGCCGGGGCGAGTGAAACGCAGAGTGCGGGTGCAGCGGAGGATGGAGGGCATGCGGGTCCCCGTCGTTTTGCGGACGCTCGGCTCAGTGTCCGAGTTCGCCGGAGAGCCACTCGTTGAGGGCGGCGACGACGAGCGCTTGCTGAGCGGCCGTCTGGGCGGAGGTATCGACGCGGAACTTGACGGTCCAGCCGCCGCCGGAGTAAATGCCCTCGACGCCGTCTCGTCCGAGGCGGAAGCGGGTGCGTTCGGGCAGATCGGGGTTGTAGTAGAAGGTGGCGCACTGGACCACCTGAGCGACCTCGCGGGTGGCCTTGCTCATGAAGCGTTCGACCTCCGGATGCTCGCCCGGCCAGCCGGACTTCTCCAGCCGGGGCGGGCGTTTCTGGGCATCGGGGACGGCGGCCGGCAGCATCTGTTCGCGGATGGAGCGGAAGCGTTCGCGGAAGGTTTCCTGAAAGATCTGTCCAGTGGGGGACAGTTCGAGGTAGTCCTCTCCATCAATGGCAACCCGTTCGATGAGGTTCTCATACTTCTCGTCCCACTCGCCGGCGTAGACGGACGCTGGCACCGGGGTGGGGCTGCGTTCGAGATCCTGGAGGAGGCCGCCGGCCTGGAGCCAGAGGTCGAAGTCGAGGGCGATGGGCATGGGCGGGAAGGCGATGATCTCGCTGAACAGTTCGTGCTTGTAGTAGACGGGAACGCCAAGGGCCTGGCCGAGCAGCACGGCGATAGCGATCTGGGCCTTGTAGCCCCCGGTGGCGTTGATGGCACAGGCGGGGGCCGAGTATTCGCGAACGACCCGGCAGATGCCGCGCGCGAGGTTGCGGAGTCCCCTGGTGCGGAATCGTCTGGGGTCCTGATCCTGGAGGTCGGTCACCTCGACGGTTTCGACGGGAGAGTGTCCCTTGGCCTGCGAGTGGGCCTTGAGGATGGCGGCGATGTGGCGGCCGTCGGCAGTGTCGGAATGGAGGAAGAAGAGCCCGCAGTTGGCCGGGAGGTAGCCGTGTTCGATCATGCTGGCAATGGAGTTGATCTCGGCGCCGCAGAGGCGTTCGCTGGAGGGAAAGCGTGATAGTTCGCCAGCGACAGCGAGCCAGTCGCCAGCCTGATAGGCGTCGGCGAGGGTCCGCCGGTCGGCGGGAAGGGTGCCGTCAGCCAATTGTTTCTTGAGGCTTTCGAGATTGGGCCGGAAGAGACTGGTGCCAACAGTGCAGAGAAGAACCTGGGGCTTGTGCGAGACCATGACTCACTTGCCTCCCTTGGGCCAACGAAAGGCGATCTGTCTGGTCTTTTCGTTGACGTTGGCGATTTCCAAAGTGCATTCTTTGCCCACTTCACGAGCGTCGGTCGGAACCTCGGACTCGTTAAGGATGTTGCCTGTCAGCTCGTAGCTCTGAAGTTGAGCAAACAGCCTGTTCTTTCCCTTTGGGTCAGCGACGATCACTGCCATCACTTTCTGATTGGGAGCGAGCGACGTCGGCCTGGGTGAGGCCGAAGGGGGCGGGTTGAGCGCGGTTCGCGGAGATCCAGCGGATTCTCTTTGAAGAGGGACAGGTCTCTCCGACGCATCGGACAAACGACCATAACCGCTTGTGGTCTTTCCCCCGACGCCCCATTCTTGCACGACTTCTCGCAGAAGAGAGAATGCCAATCCCACCCATTTCCCAGCATCGGGGTGGTCCGGCCCCTGCCAGGAGAGGGCGAGGTGGAAGCGTCCGGCAACGGAGAGGAATGGCACAGGGACGGGACTGTCGAAGTCGGTCGGCGCGATGTTCTCGTCGGTCTGCCACTTTTGGTGGTGCGGCGTCATCACGTCTGCCAGCAGTCCCTGATCGCGCGGTGCCAAGCTATCGGGATGTAACCAGGCATCCTCAAAGCGGATGACGCCGCTATCGTCAGTTGCACCAAACAGCAAGCGATGATAGTTCGTGTCCCTGTCTGGATCGAAGCCGTGAGATGGCAAGGCATATTGGGGATCCGTCTTTCCCCAGACCTCAGCGCAGTAGTGGGACGCCAGACCCTTGAGCGCCGAACCGGGAATCAGCGGCACACCGTAGGTGTGGTGCAGACGAAGCCCGGCCTCAATCACGCCCTTGTTGCCCAGGCCGACGATGAGCCGTGAATGGGGAGGCGTCTGAAGGTCGGCCTCGGCCCTGACTTCGCTTATGCCTCCGCGCCAGCGATCAAAGGCGCGCCGGTAGAGCGCGATAAGCGACGGGTCACGGCTGGCAGCGCAAGCTGCCTCAAACAGAAGGCGCTTGTCTCGGCCTTCGTCATTCTGCTCCGCCAAGTAGCGGGCGAGGATCAGGCCGGGGTGCTGACCGCTGGCCCGACGTGGGGCCAATCGTAAGATGGGGCCTCTCACTTGCCGCCCTCCTGGATTGACACTGGCTTGGGCTTCTCCTCGAACAATGCTTCGACATAGCGCTTCAGCCAGACGGCAGCGTCAATCGCATCGCGACTGATGCGGACGTAGCCGATCACCTGTAGCGACCGCGTCTGGTTTGCAAGTGCCGTTACGGTCGCCAACTCGGCGTGTCCTGCGGCGGACAGCACGGCGGCGAGGTCCGCCACATAGTCCAGTTGATGATCCTTTTTCGCCTGGGCAAACGCTACCGCCTGCGCCAGCCCGCACTGATGCACCAGGGTGGGAAACTCGCGGGCGAAACTCCGATACTCCTTGCGGTAGGACTCCTTGCCTCGGCTTCTTTCCTGTATGCGCGTGAAAGCCGCCTGGGCCATTCGTTGACTTTTCAGCATGAGAGACTCCTTATGCGGTAAAGAGGCAGCGGACTCGCCCCCGGCCGACTGATGCCTTGCCGCCAATCTGTAGTGTCAGCGCCTTGGTCGCATATTCGTCGAGCAGCGTCTGGGGGGTGATGGCCCCCTTGCCGTTATACACCCGGTCGCACGATACCAGTCCGGAGAGGATCGCCTCGGCCGGTAGCGCCTCCTCGGTCCACAACTGCCCCTCGGCCACCGTCTTCGTCTCCTCGTTGATCTTCACGCGAGTTACGACTTCGGTGGCGGTCTCAGTCAAGTAGTCGAACACGACGTCCGGCAGCACGGCGAAGCGTTTCTCGAACTCACCCTGCCAGGCGGGATCCTCAGGAAACACCCACATCGCGAGTTTTTTCGCCCAGGCAGCGACGTATTCCGCCTTGTCGCTTGCGGTGAAGTCAAGGTCTTCGAGGTACACTCGCTTTTCAAGCGACAGGCCATCGCCGCACACATAAGCCGTCTCGCCGTCCAGCAGTTCTGCCGGCAGTTGAGGAAGATCGGTGAAGCCAGCCAACTGGAGATCACGCTCAAGCAGGCGCAGGGCGAGGCGTGACGTGCACCAGGCGAAGGTGCCTTTGAAACTGCGAACCGGCAAGCACACGAGGCGAGCGTCGGTGGGGATGAGAGCCCCCGCCTGGGAACTGTTGCCGGCCCCATCATCCGCCACGCCGAAGGCTGCCTTGAGCTTGTCGTTGCTCGCCCGTTTTTGGAGAGTGATATTCGCCTGGTGATGGTAATGATCGGCCCAGACGCCCTTGAAGCCCGAGGCGGGGAAGGCTGGCCAGTGGGTGATCTTCTCACGGTACACCGGCAGGTCGATATAGCCGACGCCTCGACCGGTGCCGATGTGCGTCGGGGCGAGGCAGTGCAGCCAGTACAGTCGTGTGTTGTTCGGCATCGCGTATTATCCTCACTCCCGGTCACCAGGTTCCCCACACCGCCAGCCCGAAACCGTCGCGCCGCTCCTGCTCGCCATCAGACACAGGCCGGAGCCAGTGGCGGGCCAAGGCGCTGTTGTCCGTACTTTCCGATTTGAAGAAGTACACTCCGCCAGCCGGCACCATTCGGCGGATCGCCTTCGGCCCACCTGTCTTGTACGACCAACCCGACACGGCCTTCCAGCGCTGGATGCACACGCCGACGAGTTGCAAGCGCGGCCCGCCCTGGAACGGCGATCCAGTCAAGCGATCATCGAGCCAGCCTGGCTTCCAGCCATCGCGGCCCGAGATAAAGATGGCAGGGGTCGCCAAGGTCATCATGATGCGATCCGTGGTCCGCATCGCGTCTGTGACGCGGCTCGGACAGTCCCACACCTTCTGGTCCGCAGCCGAACGCCAGTGGGCCAGCCGCCGTTCGCCGCCGAGCGGATGCCAGACGGCAAGTTTCGATAATGGTTGCTGTCCCCATGGGGGCACAGTGTCGATACGGGCAGCGAGTTCGATTTCGGTGAAGTTGTCGAACCGTCGTGGGCCAGTCGGCTTCGGCGGGCCTGGCGAGCGGCCATGCTTGGGTAACGCTCTCGATCCGATGCCGGTCGTGGTAAACAGCAGTCCTTCCTCCGCCGCGCCTGTTTCCGCTTCAAGGCTGACATGGTCGCGCAGGTCTACTAGCGGGGAGGCAAGGAAGTCATCCTTCGAGGGATCGATCGCATTACCGGTCAGCCATTCGGCGCAGCGGCTCATGGGCCAGAACGACGCTCCTGGCTCCGGCTTGAAGTCTCCCTTCGCGTTGAGCAGCACCGGCCACAATCCCGTCGCAGGCCAGTCGGCTCCTTCGCCCACCTTTGCCTCTTCCGGCCGCGCCCGGTAGACGTTCTTATTGTCGTCCATCACGCAGTCGTTCGGTGCAGGCAGATAGAGTTCCTCGCCAACCAGGGGCAACACCCCGGCTACCTCGATCTGCAACAGTTCGTCCTGCGTCGTGGTATCGAATTCTCGGTCGGCCGCCTTGGCAAGCGTAGTGCGGAACGAGCCAGCAAGGACACTGGGATTCAGCCAGCCGGACGAACGCATGCGGTTGCCCTGTCCGGCACCGAAGGGGCGGCCGTCGCGGGCAACCAGCGGATCGCGCCCGCTGACCCGAAGAAACGTCGTCATTGATTTTCCCCTCTTCCGCTCTGTCGCAGTGCGACTGCGAGTTGCCGGGCGATAAGCAGTTCGGACGCCAAATCACGTAGAGTGCCGGCGTCATTTACGCGGCCCTGGACGGCG
>JBBRIK010000445.1:0-5443 GCA_038221045.1 Gemmatales bacterium | reverse complement strand
AGCAATTCGTCTCTCAAGAAAACCTCCCCATCCACGTTCAAACCTTCGAGTGGTCGCACGGCTATCCGCGCATCTTCGCCGATCACCTCGATGCGCCCCACGCCCGCAGCGAAGGCAAGAAGCTGGCCGACGCGATCCTCTGCTATCAGAGGCAGAGTCCCGAGACCGCCTTGCCGGTCTACATCGTCGCCCACAGCGCCGGCTCCCTCGTCGCCCTCAGCGCCGCGGAACATCTGCCGCCGGACAGCGTCGAACGCATCATCCTGCTGGCCCCCTCGGTGTCGGCGAAGTACGACGTCCGCCCCGCGCTGCGGTGCGCCCGGCAGGGAATGGACGTGTTCCACAGTCGTCTCGATCGCGGCTACCTCGGCGTGGGCGTCGCGCTCTTCGGCACTTCCGACGGCTCGCGTTCCGCTGTTTCGGGACGCGTCGGCTTTCGCGTGCCGGACGACACGGGTTGCGACAGCGCCCTCTTCGCCCGGCTGCATCAGCATCCGTGGGACGAGACGGTCCGTTGGACCGGACACAGCGGCGGACACTTCACCATCTACCAGGCGGACTTCCTGAAAGCGTATGTCGTCCCGTTGCTGCTCACCGAAGATCGACATTGAGAAAAGGCGAGCGTTGATCCGGCCGGTGGATTGGTCTATTCTCGATGTACCAGAGAATCGCTCGCCCATCCTTCCGGAGCCGCGCCGCATGAGCCGTCTCATCTGCCTCTCGTCTGCCCTTCTATTTCTGCCGGGCGTCCTGGTCGCTCAGGATTTCGACCACTACGTCAATCCCATCCTCACGCGCGTGCCGGCCCACAAGGGCGCGAAAGAACTGAAGCGGCTCACGGCCGACCTGATCATCGACAACGATCGAGTGATTCCGAAGGCGGCCTCGGCTTTTCTCGTCGTCAAAACCAACGAGGGCCGATTCTGCAAGCTGCTCGTGCAGTCGGCCCGGCAGAAGGTCGATGCCGAGAAACAGATTCCCATTCTCGTCGTCGAGCGCTACGTCACCTATAAGGAAGGCGAGGAACGGACCGTTGTCGCGAGCGGGCAGAAGATATCGCTGTTTCCAGGCTTCCGCCTAAGTCTCGATCTGGGGCAACTCGTGCCGGAGCAACTCGGCGGCGACCTCCGCTTCGTCGTCGATGGCGACAAGGTCTACACCGAGCCGGTCGGCAAGGCGAAGCTCTATCTGCTGACGCAGCCGATCCCCGAGGCGAAACCGGTGAAGAGTCCGAAAGTCGTCATTGGCGAGACCTTCGACGCGCAGTACTTCAGCGGCACGTTCAAGCTGCACGACGATGGCCGGCGTTCCGGAACGCTCAAACTGACGGTCGATAAGGAGGGCGACGTCAATGGCGCGTATTATTCGGATCGCGACGGGCAGAAGTACGAAGTGAAGGGGAAAGTCGGCATGCCGCTCTACAGCATTCAGTTCACGATCAAGTTTCCGCGGACGGAGCAGTCGTTTCAGGGCTTGATGTTCACCGGCGACGGCAAGGCGATTGTCGGCACTTCGCGCATCGTCCAACACGAAACGGGCTTCTATGCGGTGCGGGTCGAGGAGTGAGATGCGGGAAAAGAGAACAGGGCGAAACGGCAAGCAACCGATTGCTTGCCGTTTCGCCCTCTTCCCCATTCATCCCTCAAAGAGTCCCTCACCGAACTGACGCGCGGGTTCCTGTTCGGGCTTCGGTATCGCTGCCGTCTCGCCCTCGACGACGTCGGCGGCATGGGCCAGTTGGATCATCTGATCGGTACTGGTCGGATCGACCTCGCGACAACTGGCCGTCAGCTTGTCCATCAGGTCGCGAAGGTCTGTTCGCCACTCCTCCGGCGTCGTGTCGGCCGGACTCAATTCCATGAATTCGCCGCACAGCAGAATCAGCCGGAGGAGATGCCGGAAGATGATCCCCTCCTGCTTCACCAGATCGCGACTCTTGACGTACATGTTGAAGTTGCCCGCGAACCGCAGTAACTCGCCCGCGCACCATACCGGTTGCGTGTTGACGTCCGTCACGTCGGGATAGAGGGCGTCGAACAGCAGACGCAACTTGTCGCCCAGAGTCGGCGGGCGGTCGCGCCAGTCGTCTTCCTCTTCCTCCTCGTCGGTCTCTTCGGGAGGCAACGGCGAGGCGATCAGGCCGCGCTGAATCAGGTCGGCGTCGAGGCGCTGCGTGGCTAACGGTCCCGGCGGCAGGTCCTCGGGCCAGGGAACGCGAACGTACTTGAGCAGGGGCCGGGGCATTTCCAGCACGCTCTCGAACGCCTGCAAGCGCTCCTCACGATTGGCGATGCCCAGATGTTGCAGCAGAAACGCTCCATAGAGTGGATGGATGCTGCGGAAGATAAGCAGTTGATCGAGTCCCGGCGTCGGAACGGCTCGCATCGGCAGATAGGCGGGTGGTGGTTCTGCCGCTTGCGGCGTAGCGGTCCCGTCGGCAGGCGTCTCCTCCTTCGGAGGTTCGGGTTCGAGGGTGACGAAGCCGCCCTTCATCAGGGTCAGCAGCATCTGGTCGAGCGCCTTCTCGCCCGCCTTGACGCGAGCCTCATCGAGCAGACGTTTGCGGATGACGACGCGCAGTTTGTCCACGTCCGGCGACACCTTCAGGAGATAAGCCAGCAGACGCCAGGGCAGTGGACCCTTGCTGTACAACTTTCCCGCCGGGGCGGCCTTGAGTCGATCGAAGTCGCCCTCTCCCCAGTATTTCACTCCCTCGCGCCGCGATGGCTTCTTTCGCTTGAGGTCCTTCTTGGCACGGAGAAGCGTCGGCTCCTTCGTGTTCTCGGGGATCTGATCGAACTTCTCTTTCCAGCGCAGGATCTTGACGTCGTCTTCGTGAGCCAGGACGTAAACGTAGCCGCGCGAGTCGTACTGCGGCCTGCCCGCCCGTCCGAAAATCTGATGGGCCGACGAGGGATCGATCAGTTTCTGCTTGCCGAACGGCCCCTTGACCAGACTCGACAGCAAGACGGAACGCGCCGGCAAGTTGATGCCGGAAGCGAGCGTCTCCGTGCAGACGGCGACGGCCAGCAGTTTCTTCTCGAACAGATCCTCGACGGCCCGGCGATACTTCGGCAAAAGCCCGGCGTGATGAACGCCGACACCGCGGCGCAGCATCTGCTGGAGCTTGGGTCCGACGCCCTGTTTCCAGTCGAGCTTATCGACGGCCTTCATGAGTGGATCGCGCTGTTCCGGGCCGAGCAGCGTCAGGCCCTTGAGCATCTCCGCGACGGACCAGCACTCGTCGCGGTTGAAGCAGAAGACGAGGGCCGGTGTGTGGCGCGTCTCGGCATCGCCCTTGGCCATGTCAACGAGTTGCTCGCCCAGCAGCATGTCGGGGATCCACTGATACGACAGCGGCACCTTGCGTTCCTTGCCCTCGACGAGTTGAATCTTGCGCTGATGCGAGCGCTCCAGCCAGGCGAGGAACTCGAGCGAGTTGCCGACGGTGGCGCTGAGCAGCAGCAGGCGGACGTGTTTGGGCAGCAGGCTCAGCGACAGTTCCCAGACGATGCCGCGTTCGGGATCGGCGAAGGAGTGGAACTCGTCCATGACGACGGCCGAGACGTTGTCGAACTCGAACTCCTCCTTGTGCAGCAGACGATTGAGGAGGATCTCGGCGACGACGACGAGAACGCGAGCGCCGGGATTGACCCGGCGATTGCCGGTGACGAGGCCAACGTCGTCCGGAGAAAAGCCCCAGCGTTCGGCCTCGCGCTGCATTTCGTGAAACTTTTGTTCGGTCAGTGCAATCAAAGGAGTGGTGTAATAGACAATGGAGCCAGTGTGCAGCGCTTCGTAGAGCGCGGCCTGAGCGATAAGAGTCTTGCCGGTGCCGGTCGGCGCGCAAACGAGAACGCCCTGCTCGGCAGTGAACCAGGCGAGCAGGGCCTCTTCCTGCACGGGATACGGAGTGTAGGGCAATTGATCGAGGTAGCGGGTTGCGAGGTCGTCGCGGCTGACGGTCGTGGACATCAAGCCCTCAGAGGAGGGACGGCGGGCAATTCGATCAGCATAGATGATCGGGAGGGACAGGGCAACGCAGTGTTTGACCGCACGGCCTCCGGGATGATATGGTAACTTATTCTTCGACTCCGGAACTCGTAGGGTAAGCGTCTCGCTTGCCCTTTTTGGCGTCAAAAAGGGCAAGCGAGACGCTTACCCTACGACAGACGAAAAAGTGACTCACAGGCTCAAGGAATGTTCCATACCGAACCGCTCTCCTCACCTGGAGGAGACAGACGCATCGAGGAGTTGTGCCGCCGCTTTGCGCGCACCCTCGCTGCGGAGACCGTTCCGCCTCGCCTCGAGGATTACCTGCCTGGCGCGGCCGGCTCCCTGCGAGTGGTCCTTCTCGAACGACTGCTCGCCCTCGAGCTGCGCTGGCGTTGCCGGCACGGCGAGACGCCGGCCGTCGCCGAGTATCTCCCGCGCTTCCCCAGGCACGCCGACACCATCGAACGCGTCTTTCGCCGGGAACTCTTTGAGGGAGACGCGCCGACGGACTCCACCGGCCTCGACGAACCTCCGCGTCTTTTTCAGCCAGCCGAGCCGCCGTCCTGCGCGACGATCGGGCTGCCTGCCGAGGCGATACCGCCGGAAGCGCATACGCCTACCTGGTGGCCTACCCTGCCTGACTATGAGGTCCTTGGCGAGTTGGGACAGGGCGGCATGAGCGTTGTCTACAAGGCGCGGCAACGAAGTCTCAATCGCCTCGTCGCGCTCAAGATGGTTGCGGGGACGACGCACACGACGCTGCAACTGACGCGCTTCAGGGCCGAGGCCGACGCCATCGCCAAACTGGACCATCCGAATATCGTCTCGATCTTCGCCATTGGCGAGCATCACGGCCAGCCCTACTTCGCCCTGGAGTTGATCGACGGAGGCACTCTGCGGACGCGCATCGACGCCGGTCCGATGCCGCGAGAAGAGGCCGTCCGCATCCTTGAGTCCGTGGCTCGCGCCATCCACTTCGCTCATCAGAACCGCGTTATCCATCGCGATCTCAAACCGGGAAACATCCTCCTCACTGCCACCGGACAGCCGAAAATCACCGACTTCGGCGTCGCCAAGTTGCAGGACGCCGAACACGACTGCACGCACACCGGTGCCATCATTGGGACGCCCGAGTACATGGCCCCCGAGCAGGCCAGCGGACATGCCAGGGATATCGGCCCCGCCGCGGACGTGTATTCGCTCGGCGTCATCCTCTACGAATGTCTGACCGGGAAGCGTCCGATCGAGGGTGAGGGCGAGGGCGAGAGTCAGATGCGGACCATCCAGCGGGTGCTGGAGTGCGAGCCGTCCTCGCTGCGCCGCTGGTTGCCTGACCTGGGACGGGACGGACCGGGCAACGACCTCGAAGCCATCTGTCAGAAATGTCTCGAAAAGGAACCGTCGCGCCGCTATGCGACCGCGCTCGAATTCGCCGACGATCTGCACC
>JBBRIK010000444.1:0-5464 GCA_038221045.1 Gemmatales bacterium | reverse complement strand
GCTTCGAGAGGTTCCTTCTCGGCCAGTTCGCTCCGGAGCCGGCTTACATGTTCTACCCAGCCATCCGCGAACGGCTCGTAGCGCCGGAAGAGTCCCGAATGTTCGTGCCGGCCAGGGAAGACGAGAGCGTAAACGGCCCAGTCGCGGACCTTGACCACCACCGACTGCAACTTCCCGGTCTTGAGGGTCCGCACGGCGGCTTCGCGGGTCGCGATCACCAGATCGTCCTGAGCGGTCAACACGGCGTCGAGGGCAGCGGACGCTTCTTTCGCCGTGGCGTTCTCGACGCGGTCGAGTGACTGTCGCGCCGCGCCCAGCGCGGTGCGGAAGGTCTGGCCCCAGCGTGTGGTTTCAAGGTTGGCGGCCAGCAGCCCGGGCCGCTCCAGGGCGAGGACCTCGGGCTTCTTCGAGAACATCTTCGGACGCAGAGCGACCCATCGGGATCGAACGATGGCGTAGATGAGCAAGACGAGCACTATCGCCGCCGCCGCCCACAGCGCCACGTTGATCGTCGGTTCCCTGAACACGGGGATTTTCTGAACGGGAAACATCTGAGCCGGTAACATTCGATAGTCCTTTCCCGCCGTGCGCTTGAGAGTGCGGACAGCCGCCGCTTTGAAGACACGCCCCCCTCGGGGCGGACGTTGAGATCGAAGGGCGCAGAGTCATCCTGGGAGTTTGTGGGAGTATCCTTAGCCCTGCCACACGGGAACGCCACGGAGAGTGTGCTGCCCAATTGGTCTTTGAACGTCTCGGGACTTGCCCTGTATCATCCGTTGACTGGAAAAGAAATTATCATGGATAAGGGAGCGTTGCAACCATCTTCATGGATCTTGTCCTGGGTTCTCGACCCTGCGGACTTAGCCGCAACGGGAGAGAAGGCGCGGGGAGGAGTCAAAGCAGTCTAACGAGAGAGTCCACTCGACCGCATACTCGCTCATACGTCTTCTCCGGCCCTCATGCGGGTGAGGAGTTCCATGACCCGAGGCACGGCGAGATGCTCACGCTGGCTGATCTCCTCGAGCCGTTTCAGGCGTGCCTGCACATCCGCGGACGGATACCTCGGATGGTTCTGTCCCCGCCGGCGGCGAACGTCCACGAGTACGGCTTCGTCCAGCGGAGACAGGATGCGAGCCAGAAGCTTCCCTTCTTCATCGAGCAACTCGACGGGTTCATGAGCCTGCGACAAAAGGCTGGCCTGTTCCGCGGGCAATACGATGTGGGGCATGGATGATTCCCTCTTCCACCCAATCCAACTAGACCTCGAGACGCCGGTCAATGCGGAGTCTTCGGAGCACGAGGTGCAGCGCGCTCCGCTCCGTAGACTCCGCATCGCGGCTAACCTTCCCTTACTTCTTCTCCAGCGCTGCCTGCGCCGCCGCGAGACGGGCCACCGGCACCCGGAACGGCGAGCAGCTCACATAGTCCAGTTCGATCAGGTGGCAGAAGATCACCGTCGCCGGATCGCCGCCGTGCTCGCCGCAGATGCCGATCTTCAGCCCCTTCCGCGCCGCACGGCCCTTCTCCACCGCCAGCTTCATCAGCGCTCCGACGCCGTCCTTGTCGATCGTCGCGAACGGATCGTTGGCCAGGATGTCCGCTTTCTTCGGATCGGTGTAGACGGAGATGAACGGGCCGTAGTCGTCGCGGCTCATGCCGAGCGTCGTCTGCGTCAGGTCATTGGTGCCGAAGCTGAAGAACTCCGCCGTCTGAGCGATCTCGCCGGCCGCCACGCACGCCCGCGGCACCTCGATCATCGTGCCGACCATGTACTCGACCTTCATGCCCTGCTCGGCGAACACTGTCTCGGCCACCTCGCGGACGATCTTCTCCTGGTTCTGCAATTCCTTGCGGAAACCGACCAGCGGGATCATCACTTCGGGCGTCACCTTCACGCCTTCCTTGTGGACCTGACAGGCCGCCTCGAAAACCGCCCGCGCCTGCATGGCCGTGATCTCGGGGTAGACGATACCGAGCCGGCAGCCGCGATGGCCGAGCATCGGGTTGAACTCGTGCAACTCATGGACCCGGCGGGCGATCACCTCGGGCGACTTCCCGAGTGCTTGGGCCAGTTCCGCCTGTTCGGTTTTGTCTTTCGGGAGGAATTCGTGCAGGGGCGGGTCCAGGAAGCGGATCGTGACCGGCCGGCCGGCCATTGCCGCGAAGATACCCGCGAAGTCGCGCCGCTGGAGCGGCAACAGCTTGGCAAGGGCCGTTTGACGCTCCTTCAGCGACTCGGAGAGGATCATCTCGCGCATGGCGGTGATTCGGAACTTGCTGTCCGGGTCCAAGGGCTTGCCCTCCCCCTGGTCCCCAGGCTGGTCCTCGAAGAACATGTGCTCGGTCCGGCACAGGCCAATACCCTCCGCCCCGAAGGCGATGGCCTCGGCCGCCTGCTCCGGCGAGTCGGCGTTGGTCCGAACCTTCAACTTGCGGTACTTCTCCGCCCAGTCCATCACCTGCTTGAATCGGCGATAGACCTCCGACTGCTCCGGCTTCATTTCCTTGTTGATCAGCACCTGCACAACCTCGCTCGGCTTGGTCGCGATCGGTCCGGCGAAGACCTCCCCGGTGAAACCATCGATGCTGATGTCATCGCCTTCCTTCAGAGTTACCGGGGGGTTCACACCCCCCGCTCGCTGGACGGTCAGGGTGCCGGCGTGGTGGTCGATGTTCAACTCGCCAGCGCCGACGATGCACACCTTGCCCATCTGGCGGCTGACGAGGGCCGCGTGCGACGACACGCCGCCGACGGCGGTCAGGATGCCCAGGGCCGCCTTCATGCCGCGCAGGTCTTCCGGCGTCGTCTCCTTGCGAACCAGAACGAGCTGCGCCGACGGGTTCTGCTGCTTGAGTTGCTCCGCCTTGTGCGGCGTGAAGACGATCTTGCCGGTCGCGGCGCCGGGGCCGGCCGGGATGCCCTTGGTCAACAGCTTTCCTGCCTTTTCGGCCGCCTTCTTGGCGTCGATGTCGAAGAGAGGTTGGAGCAGTTGGGCCAGGTCGCCGGCCGGGATGTAGCGCGAGGAGATCGCCTCCTCCGGCTTGAGGACGCCCTCTTCCACCAGATCGACCGCCACGCGCACGGCCGCGAAGCCGGTCCGCTTGGCGTTGCGCGTCTGAAGCATGTAGAGCTTGTTGCGCGAGATCGTGAACTCGATGTCCTGCATGTTCCGATAGTGCTTTTCCAACTTGTGGCCGACCGCGACCAGTTCCTTGAACGCAACCGGCATGTCCTTGCCGAGCGTCTCCTCGATGCGCTTCGTCGGCCGGGAGCCGTTGACCACGTCCTCACCCTGGGCATTGATGAGGTAGTCGCCGCACATGCCGGGGGTGCCGAGGGAACCGTCGCGCGTCAGGGCGACGCCGGTGGCGCAGTCGTCGCCGAGGTTGCCGAAGACCATTGCCATCACATTGCAGGCCGTACCCCACTCGTCGGGGATGCCGTACTGCCGGCGGTAGACGCTGGCCCGGTCGTTCATCCACGAGCCGAAGACCGCGCCGACGGCGTTCCAGATTTGATCGAGCGGGTTCTCGGGGAAGTCCTTGCCGGTGTACTTCTCGATCGCCACCTTGTACTCGGAAATCACCTTCTTGAGCGACTCGACCGACAACTCGTTGTCGATCTTGACGCCCTGGGCCTTCTTGGCGCCCGAGAGGATATGCTCGAACGGTTCGTCGTGGTGTCCCTTCAGGCCCATGACCACTTCGCCATACATCAGCAGCAGCCGGCGGTAGGAGTCCAGCGCGAAGCGTTCGTTGCCGGTCTGCTTGATGAGGGCCTGCACGGTGGTGTCGTTGAGGCCGATGTTCAGCACGGTGTCCATCATGCCCGGCATGGAGTCACGCGCGCCGGAGCGGCACGACAGCAGGAGCGGATTGGTCGAGTCGCCGAACTTCGTACCCATGATCTTCTCGACGCGCTGGAGCGCATCGGCGACCTGATCGCGCAGCTCGGGCGGATACGTCTTGCCGTGCTGGTAGAAGTAGGTGCAGACCTCGGTGGTGATGGTGAAGCCGGCGGGAACGGGCAGGCCGATGTTCGTCATCTCGGCGAGGTTGGCGCCCTTGCCGCCGAGCAGTTCTTTCATGTCCGTGCGGCCATCGGCCTTGCCGTCGCCGAAGAAATAGACGTACTTGCTCATCGATGGTTGATCCTTTTGGGTCTGCGATATCGAGGAGAGTTTTATCGAATCGCCGGGGGAGCGTCCAAGAAGCGGCGCCTCAGGCCAGCCAGAGATACGCGAGCGGCGCGGCATAGACGATCGAATCGACCACATCGAGGACGCCGCCAAAGCCCGGCATCACCTGCGAGGCGTCCTTCTGCCGGCACTCGCGCTTGATGAGCGACTCGGCCAGGTCGCCCAGGACGCCCGCGCCGCCGACCGTCAGCCCAAACGCGACAGCCGTCCAGTCGCCGCCGCGCAGGACGGGGCCAAGACGATTGATGACGACCGCCGCCACGCTGGCGAGGACCAATCCGCCCGCCAAACCCTCGCACGTCTTCTTCGGACTGAGGACCGGGGCCATCTTGTGACGCCCGAGCAGCCGGCCCGTGAAGTACGCGCCGATATCGCAGCATTTCGGAACGAAGATGGCCAGCGTGAGCGCCAGCACCGCCTGACGGTTCGGATCGCCGGCGCGAGCGATCTCCGGCCAGCGGAGTTGAGCGAGGAAGCCGGGCAGGACGCCGAGGTAAGCCGTCATCAACAGCAGCATCGCCAGCCGGCCAAGCGTGTCGCCTCGATCGGGCTGAAAAGTCGCCATCGCCGCCAGAAAGCCGGCGAGGAGAAGGGCGACATGGACGCCCAGAATCCATCGCAAGGGATCGGCGCTGAGGGAACGCGCCCAGGGACAGAGGTGCGGCAGCCAGTTGACGGCGACTAGCAGCGACACGCCGGCGTAGCACAACCCCGGCCAGGGACGGCGCGACGGTCCCAGCAGGGCCAGCAGCTCGCGACATCCCAGCAGCGACAGCACGAGGAGGAGAGCGAACAGGAACGGATACCACGGAAAAAGGTAGCCATCGAGCAGCAGGACGCCGACGGTCAGGGCGATGAGCAGCGAACCCATCCACAGGCGCGTTCGCAGCATGCCTCATTCCTCGTTAAGCCCGCCGAACCGTCTCTCGCGCTGGGCATACGCCTTGAGCGCCTCATGGAATGTCGCGCGATCGAACTCCGGCCAGCAGCGCTCGGTCACCCACAACTCGGCATAGGAGATCTGCCACAGGAGGAAGTTGCTCACACGCATCTCGGCGGCTGTGCGGATCAGCAAATCGGGGTCGGGCATCCCGGCCGTGTAGAGCGCGCTGGTGATGTGCGTCTCGTCAATCTGCTCGGGAGCGAGTGTGCCTTCGGCGACCTGACGCGCCAGGGCGCGGACGGCATCGACCATTTCGGTCCGCGAACCGTAGTTGATCGCCAGACAGAGACCCATGCCGGTATTGTCCTGGCTGAGGCGGATG
>JBBRIK010000443.1:0-5464 GCA_038221045.1 Gemmatales bacterium | reverse complement strand
CTGCACGCCGCGCCGTGGCCGGTCCGGCCGCGACTCTTCCGATCGAACCAAAGATTCCAGTTCAAATGATCCCATCGCTTGAACGCCTCCATTTCGTATGCCATACTATCTTTGACGAATAGCAACTATCTGGACGGTACTCGCATTCACCCCGGTTCTCTCAACGCCCGGAATGATGAACGTCCGCGCAGGCCCTGACGCTCCCGATCCGCGTCGCTCGCATCGCCTGCCAGTTGGTGAGAAAGAGGCCCCGAGATGACCACGCAGGTCAATCAGGGAAGCCCCGGCGACGCCCCCGCGCCGGAGCTGTCCGCAACGCTCGACAGTCTCTTCGCCGACTCACCCGCCTCCAGCCGGGTGCGTCGCCCGTCCACTCCCTTGCCCGAACTGCCCGGCTACGAGATGCTCTCCGAACTGGGCCGCGCCGGCATGGGTGTCGTGTACAAGGCGCGCCACGAAAAGCTCGACACCATTGTCGCCGTCAAGATGCTCCGCGATGGGGCGCTCGCGGCGGGCGAACAACTCGATCGCTTCTGCAACGAAGCCCAGATTCTAGCCAACCTCGAGCATCCCAACATCGTCCGCATCCTCGAAATCGGCGAACACGAAGGCCGGCTCTACATGGCCCTCGAGTATGCCGAGGGGGGCAACCTCGCTCAGCGTCTGCTCCAGCAGCGGCCCACGCCCGTTGAGTCGGCCCGTCTGATCGAGTCCTTGGCGCGGGCCATGCACCACGTTCATCAAAAGGGCGTCCTGCACCGCGACCTGAAGCCCGCCAACATCCTCCTCAAGGAGGATGGCGCGCCGATGATCGCCGACTTCGGCCTGGGCAAGATCGACGACAAGGATCACACCATTTCCGGGGCCATCCTCGGCACGCCCAGTTACATGAGTCCCGAGCAGGCCCACGGACGCGGCCATGAGGTCGGCTTCGGAACGGACGTCTACCAACTTGGGGCCATCTTCTACGAGTGTCTCACCGGCCAGCCGCCCTTCAAGGGCGCGACGGTGATGGACACCCTCGATCTGGTGCGCAACGACCGTCCGCGTCTCCCGCGCGAGGTAGCCGCCGGCATCAGCCTCGAATTTGAAGCGATCTGTTTGAAGTGTCTGGAGAAATCGCCAGCCCAGCGTTACGTTTCGACGGAGGAACTGGCCGAGGAGTTGGCGCGGGCGCTGACCGGCAAGAGCCTGCAGCGCACTCCCCTCAATGAGAATCAGGAACATCGCCGCAAGCGGACCAGCGCGGCCGTCGCTCAGGGACTGAAGTTCCTCGACGGCGGCTCGCTGCGCGAGGCGCTCGTTTGGTTCAGCGAGGCGATGCGGCGCGAGTCGCCGGCCGACGATGGCTCGACGCTGTCTCCGACTATCTGGCGCGAGCAGGTGCATCGCATTCGCCTGGGCTGTCTGTTGCGACAGTTGCCGCGACTGGTGCAGTTGTGGTTCCCGGCTACGCCATCGGTGCGAGCCGAGTTCAGCCCGCAGGGACAGCACCTCGTCGCCGCCGCCGAGGACGGCACGGTCCGCATCCTCAACCTCGACACGGCCGAGATCGTGGCCGAGTCGGCCTGGCATCAGGCCAACGTCAATCGACTGAGTTTCAGCGCCGACGGCCGGCTGCTCGTCAGCGCCAGCGATGACGGCACGGCGCGCGTCTGGGACCCGAACCTGGGCGAGGCGCTGTCGCCGCCCTTGCAGCATCGCCAGTGGGTGACGCAGGCCGCTTTCAGCTTCGATGGCCGGCTCGTCGTGACCGGCTGCGTCGATGGGTCCGCGCGCGTCTGGGACTGGGAAGCGGGCCAGGAGCTGTTCCCGGCCGTGGAGCATGGCGGCATGCTTTGGGGGGTCGGGTTCAGCCCGGACGGCCAGCACTTCGCGACAGCCGGCTGGAATGCCCAGGCTCGACTCTGGAACGCGCGGACCGGCCAGCCCGTCGGACGCGCTCCGCTCAAGCATAACGACGGCGTGCGGATGGCGGTCTTCTCAAGCGACAGCCAGCGCCTGGCGACATGCAGCGACGATTGCACCGCCCGCGTCTGGAGCGTGGCGAACGGCGAGCCGGTGACGCTGCCGTTGAAGCATCCGGCTCCGGTCCGCCGCGTGGCCTTCAGCCAGGACGATCAATATCTGCTGACGTGGACTGAAGACAACACCGTTCGCGTTTGGGAAGCCAGCAATGGGATGCCGCGCCGGACGGACCTGCCGGCCCTGGTCCTGAGCGGGATGACCGATCGCAGCCCCGAGGGGCGACGCCAACTGGAGTGCGGTCAGGAAGGCGTATTGCGGCTCTGGGACTGGGGCCATCTCGGTCCGCGCGACAGTCACTGGGGCCGCTGGCTCGGTCGCGGCACGACGCCCATCCCTGCCGACGCCCGTGTCCCATCGACCGACCGCCGCAGAACCAAGGTGGGGCCGCCTGCTCCCGAGGGCATAGCGCCGCCGCTCTCCGTGAAGGACTTGCCGCGGATCTGCGCCAGTGTCAACGGCGAACTCGTCGTCTTGCGGATGCCTGATGGCAGCCTGCGCGTCCACGACGCCGACTCGGGCGAACCGATTACCGGAGTGCTGGCGACGGATGGAAAGCCGCAATGCGTGGAGTTCAGTCCGGATGGTCGGCGGATCACCATCGTCGAGGAAGACGGTCGCAAACGCGACCTGGATCTGTCTGCCGACACGAGACCGATTGCGGACTTGGTGCGCCTCGTCCAGTTGCTGACGGGCCGCCGTGTGGATGAGAACGGCCTGCTGAAGACCGTGGGAGCGTCCGAACTGGCCCTGGCCTGGGAGCATTTACGCGAGAAGTATCCCGCGACGTTCCGAGTGAACGGGGCCGAGATCCAGCGCTGGCACGAAGTGGCGGCGGGAAGCTGTGAGGCGGCTGGGCTATGGGCGGAGGCGGCCGGGCATCTGGAAGTGCTGCAACAACTGAAGCCGGCGAGCGCTCCGCTGTGGGTGCGGCGGGCGAAGATGTGGGCGCGCGGCCGGCACTGGCGGCAATCGGCCGAGGCCTACTCGCGCGCCCTGGACCTCGCCGACGAGTGGAGCTACTGGTATGGCCGAGGTCTGGTCAACTTGCAACTCGGCGAGTGGAACCGAGCCGGCCGCGACTTCACCCGCGCCGGCAGCCGGCAGGACTGCTGGCAGGCGTGGTATCATCGCGCCGTCGCCCAGATCCATCTCGAACGATTTCGACATGCGCTGGCGGACATGACCGAGGCACTGAAGCGTCAGCCTCGTTCGCGCGTCTGTCTGGCGATGCGTGGCTGTCTGTATGCGCACTATGGCCGATGGGATCACGCGGTCGAGGATTTTGCTCTGGCGCGCGAGTTGGGCGAGAGACGGCCCGGCGTGCTGTACATGCACGCGCTGCTCTCTCTGCGCGCGGGTGATGTGGCCACCTATCAGGCGCTGGCAGGCGATCTGATGGAGCAGGCGGAGAAGGGCCGAACGGTCGAGATTGGGGCCCTGGCCGCGTGGGTCGCCGTCCTGGGTGCGGAGACGCCGGCGGACATGGAGCGGCTGCTGCACTGGGCCGAGCGGGCGCGGGCGGCCCATCGCGAGGTAGGCAGCGTCATGCAGCAGTTCTGTCACACGCTGATGGGGGCGGTGTTGTGCCGGGCGGAGCGCTGGGACGCGGCGGTGAAGCATCTGGAAAATCCACCGGTGGGCGAGGGCGGCGCCTGGGACTGGCTGCTGCTGGCCTGGGCGCTGCATCACCAGGGTCACCCGGCGTCGGCCCGCGAGTGGCTGAAGAAGGCGTATCGCTGGCTGGGCTGGATCGCGCCGCGTTCGGTCGAGACACCCTCGACGCCGCGTATCCTGCCCTGGCATCAGAAGCTGGAGTTGCGTTCGCTGCGCCGCCTGATCGAGCCGCTCTTTCAGGAGGACGAGCGGGCGTCCGCTGATTCGACCTCGGACGGTTAGCCGCGACGCGGAGTCCTCGGAGCGGAGCGTGTGGCGCGTCTACGCAGCACGCGCTCCGCTCCGAGGACTCCGCGTCACGGCTAACCAATAAGTCACACGAGTATAGAATGCCTGTAGATTTCGTGTCCGAGCAAGAAACCAGCGTGTGCCGTGCCGTCCTCCCTTGACGCGAACAAAAAGCGTGTCGCCATTCTCGCCAATCCGCGCGCGGGGTCGGGCAAGTCTCAGCGTCTCGTCGAGGCCCTCGTCAGTGCGCTGCGCAGCCGGGGGTTGTCCCCGCTGCTCTGCTGGGAGCGCGAAAAACTCTCGGAGTTGGCTACGCGAGGAGAGACCCGCGACCTGCGCTGCATTGTGGCAGCGGGCGGCGACGGCACTCTGCTCGAAGTGCTGAATCGCGTGTCGGGTGTGCCAGTGGCCCTGCTGCCTCTGGGCAACGAAAACCTCGTCGCTCGATTCTGCGGCTTCCAGCGTATCCCGCACACGATCGCCGACGCCATCGCCATCGGCAAGACGCACCAGACCGACCTTGCTCGCCTCAACGAGCGTCTCTTCTGCGTCATGGCCGGCGTCGGCGTTGATGCCGAGGTGGTGCATCGCGTCCACGCGCAGCGCCGTGGCCACATCAACAAGCTCTCTTACGCGGTGCCGACTCTGCAAGCGCTCAGCCAGTATCGCTATCCCCTCGTCGAGGTCGAGATCATCGACACGGGAGAGCGCCTGCGAGGCGCGATGGTGTTCGTCTTCAACATCCCGCAATACGCGCTGGGTCTTCGTCTCGCTCCAGGAGCCGACCCGGCGGACGGCTTGCTCGACGTTTACGTCTTCGAGCGTCCCGGCTTGCTGTCGCTGGCGCGCTACCTCTTCGCGGCGGTGCGGGGCCGTCAGCAGGGTTTGCCGGATCACCATCACCGGACGGCGCGGCAGGTTCGTATCATCTCCGGCGAGCGAACGCCGGTACAGACGGATGGCGACCCGGCCGGCTTCCTGCCCGCGACGCTGGCGATCGAGCCGGCGGCGTTGACGCTCGTTGTGGCCAGGCGAGCGGGGTGTGTAAACGCCTCGGTTTGATCGACCAAACCGGAGCGTTCACAAGCCCCGTTAGGGTTGGCGTCCCCTGAATCCGAGTTCCGTACCGCTCTGAAGAGGAGTTTTCCCGTGGCCCTCGAACGCGAATGGGAGGCGTTTTGCCGCGAACTGCCGGGGCTTCTGGCGAACCCCGAGAATGTGGGCAAGTATGCGCTGATCCACGGCGAGAAGATGGACAGCCTCTGGCCGAGCAGGCAGGAAGCGATTGCGGCTGGTTATGAGCGATTCAATATCGAGCCGTTTCTCGTGCAGCACGTCATCGAGAAAGAAGCCCCCAAGTTCTTCACCCGGAGCGTCGTCCCGTGGCAAGAATCGAAGGCCGAGTGAGCGTCCCACATCGTGGTGGGCCAGTCGAAGCAGCGGTGAGTTGCGCCGCGGAAATCAAAACGAGCCGCGACCGCAAGGGAGCCGGTAGGAGGAAGCCCCACCCTTGCGGTCCCGGGTCCTCAGCGGG
>JBBRIK010000442.1:0-5464 GCA_038221045.1 Gemmatales bacterium | reverse complement strand
GGATCGTTCTCCTGGTTCGCGGGACGTGCGCCGGGAACGGAGAGTTGCGCGTGGGCCGTACCGGCGAGGCGTGGGGCCAGCCCCGCCAGCAGGCCGCCGAGGGATGCACAAAGACCCATGAACAGAACCTGAGCGACGCATCGCATGGCTCGTGTGACCTGTGAGAAGTGATGGTGAAACAGCAGCCGAGGCGAGAGAGAGGCACCAGCGTCTCGCCGATCAATTCTAGCCGCCGAAGGGAAGGGCTTGAGCAAAAGCATCAAGGGGAGGCGATTTTCTTGGGAGGGGGAGGCGTTACGATACGAAAAAAGCCCGCAGTCGCCTGCGGGCCTTCTATTCATCCTGGACATCTGAGTTCCACGTCAGCGGCCGCTGGTAACGTCCATTTCCAGATCGGACAGTCGCACCTGCGGCTGGTCCTCATAGGTGCTGGCGCTATCGACGACATTCTCCCAGGTGGGGCTGCCGCGCCGGCCGGCCCAGCCGGGATACTGCTCCATTTCGCGCTGGCACTCAATGCAGTGCGTGGTATACGGCAGCGCGTTGAGCCGTCCGATGGGAATGCGCTTCTGGCACATCTCGCAGTGGCCATAGGTGCCCTGTTTGAGACGGACCAGCGCCCGTTCGATCTGGGTTAGCTCGCGGGCGTCGAACTCCGCAAGTTGGGAAGACATCTCATCGCTGCCTGCATCGAAGGCCGCGTCGGCGCTATCGCCGGTCGAGTCGGCTGCCATATCTCGAAGGTTGGCCAGCTCCTCGGTCAGTTTCTTGCGCAGATGGTCGCGGCGGGCCAGGAGCGACTTGTTCAGTCGCAGCAAAGCGTCATCTCGTGCCATGGCTCCACCTCTTTTGGTTGTCGGTTCTGTGCCGGCTGAGTGCTCGTTCTCTATCAGACGAGGATTGCTTCGGTTGCGTTTCACCCAACAGCCGGAAAATAACTTAACACACGATCAGCATTTCTGAAGCAATACTTATGCCATTTGTGAAAATCCTGGGAAGGCATCCTGCCTTTTTGTCATAAGCTTCCTATATTCTTCAACTTCCACTCAGGAAGTCGCGACAGACCGGTTGGGAGATGAATGTCGGATGATGCAAATTCAGACAGGTCTTTGATGCATTTCCGGCAGTCCGGCGACCGCGCTCTGAGCGGAAGGTGCTCAAGTATATCCGAGAATTGCGGTTCCGGCAGCGAGATGGAGAAAGAACTTGAGAAAAAATCCAGCCCGGCGTTACGGTCGAGGCCGGGCGGGACGGTGGATCGCGAACACCTGTGCTTCTTTGCCCAGCCGATAGAGCACGTCAATGCGGCACTGTTCGGGCCGTTCGTAGGTCCATTGTTCGAGCATTCCCTGATAGAAGATCTGCCGAGCGGTCGTCGTGGGAGCGCCGAGGAGGGTCCGAAGCTGGCGCGGAGCCATGCCGAGTTGGACGTCCTCAAGGCGGCCGGCGGGTACGGGAGGCGCGGGCTGAGCGAGGACGGTGAGGCTGCCGGCTCCCAGGAGAAGCAGAAGCGGAAGCAATCGTCGCCCGGAAGCGGCTTGCATGGTCTCCTCCGCTGGGGGCGGCTTCACGATACACGGATGCAGACCTTGCCGAAGTGCGAGCCGCTTTCCATGTAGTGCAGCGCCTCGCGCACTTCAGTGAACCCGAAGACGCGATCGACCACCGGCTGCATCCGGTGCGCGCCGATGGCGCGATTCATCGCCTCGAACATCTCGCGCGATCCGACGAAGATGCCCTGGACGCACACATTCTTCATGAGCAGAGGATAGAGACTGATCTCGCCGTTGCCGCCGGACAGGACGCCAATCAAGCTGACCCGCCCGCCCGGCCGCACGGCCTTCAGCGATCGCCCCAAAGTCCCGGCTCCGCCCACCTCGACGACATGATCGACGCCGCGCCCGTGCGTCAGTTGGATTGCCCATTTCTCCCAGTCGGGCGCCGATTTGTAGTTCGTCCCCGCCGACGCTCCCCGTTCGAGGGCGCGTTTCAGCTTTTCGTCACTCGACGAAGTAATCAGGACGCGAGCACCATGCATCCGCGCGAACTGCAGTGCGAAAAGCGACACGCCGCCGGTCCCCTGGACGAGAACGGTGTCGCCCGCTCGGAGTCGGCCTTCGCTGACAAGCGCATGCCAGGCTGTCAGCCCGGCACAGGGCAGCGTGGCCGCCTCTTCAAAGGACAGATGATCGGGAAACGTCGTGACGCCGTCCGCGTCGAGGACCACCTCTTCCGCGAGAACGCCGTCATTGCTGCCCCCAAGGGCCGATTTGGCGATGGTGTCGCTCAACTCGCCGGCCAGCCACTTCTGCATGAACAGGTTGGCCACGCGGTCGCCGACCTTGACCCGCGATACGCCTGGACTGACCTCGCTCACTTCGCCGGCGCCGTCGGAGAGCGGAATCAACGGGAACTTCAGTTGCGGATTGTACTTTCCCTTGACGACGAGGAGATCGCGATAGTTGAGCGACCACGCCTTCATGCGGACGACGACCTGTCCGCGTCCCGGCTTCTTCTCGGGCCGTTCCGTGAGCGTGAGGTTGTCGATGCCGAACCCGTCGTGAATCTCCCATGCCCTCATCGTTGGACCTCCTCGCAGCTTCTCTCTGGATGGGGTAGATTCTACTCCGTCCGGGTCTCAACCCGCCGGAAAATTGTTCCAGGCGAGCGACTCGGATGTGCGAGTACAATGAAGAGCTATAGGCGGGATCGCGGGAAGACAGCCGGTGGAGGAAACCATGAGTATCCAGGTGATCGTTCAAGGGATTCTTGAGCCGGACGGCACGCTGCAACTGGATCAGAAGCCGAACCTGTCTCCTGGACGGGTTCGCGTGACCCTGGAGACCTTGCCGGAAGCCATTCAGCCTGCTCGCTTCTGGGCCATGATGGAGCAGATCGGGGCCGGCTTGAGAGCGAGCGGGCATGTTCCGCGCAGCGTCGAAGAGGTCGAAGCGGAGCGACAGGCCTTTCGGGATGAGTGGGACGAACGCCAGGACTCGCTGGAACAAATTCACCTGGAGTGCGACCGACTGCGGCAGCAAGCCAGGGAGCAACCGCGATGATGATCTACCTGTCAAGCCGCCCGATGCCCTGCACCTGGCCGCCGCCATCGAACACGGTTGCGATCGATTCCTCACCAACGACCTCAAGTTGAAAAGTTGCACGGAGATTGCCGTGGATGTGTTGCCCTGATGATAAAATGTCCATTTCAACAACGAGCCGCGACCGCAAGGGAGCGGTTGGAAGAAGCCGCTCCCTTGCGGTTGCGGCTCGTTTTTTCACCAGCTTCTCAAGCGGCTGCATACCAACAGAGGATCATTCCTTGATGCTCTTACCTCGGCCTCCGAATCAGAGACGATCATGACGCGGACTCGAATCCTGAATCTGGCCTGGCTGCCCGACGGTATGCTCGAACGACTGCGCGGCCGCTTCCCGCGCTGCGAACTGCTCGATGGCCGGGAACCGGGCGTCCTCGACGCTCACCTCGCCTCGGCCGAAATCGCCTATGGCCATCCTCCCCTGGATCGTCTCTCCGAGGCGGTCTCGCTGCGCTGGATCCAACTGATTTCCGCCGGCGTGCCGCTGGAACTCTGCGCGCCGGCGGCGACGCGAAACGTCGTCGTGACGAACCTCGCCGGCCTCTATGGCCCGACGATCGCCGAACACGCATTGGCCCTGATGATGCTTCTGGCTCGCAACCTGCACGTCGCTCACATCAACCAGGCGCGCGAGGCATGGGACCGCACCGTTGCCGAGACCATGACGGACCTGCGCCGCAAGACGCTCGCCCTGGTCGGCCTGGGCAACATCGGCGTGGCGACGGCCCGGCTGGCTCGCGCTCACGGGATGCGCGTCGTCGGCTGTCGCCGCACGGAGCGAGCCACTCCCTATGTCGATCGCGTCTATCCGCTGTCGGATTTGAAGGCGATGCTGGCTGAGGCGGACGTGCTGTGTGTCGCCGCTCCGCTGACGCGACAAACCGACGGCCTGCTCGGCCCGGCGGAGCTCGCCGCTCTGAAGCGCGGCGCGCTCTATGTGAACGTCTCGCGCGGCGGCATCGCTCAGGAGCCGGCTCTGCTGGAGGCGTTGCGGTCGGGGCAGGTGGCGGCGGCGGGCCTTGACGTCTTCGCGGTCGAGCCGCTCGCGCCGGGCCATCCGCTGTGGTCGATGCCGAACGTGATTATCAGTCCGCACTACAGCGGCGAGACCGTCAATCGCTATTCCGCGCCGTCGGAGCGATTCGCGCGGAACCTCGAAGCCTGGCTGGCTGGTCGTCCCCTGGAAGGCGTCGTCGATCTCGATCGTGGGTATTGAATCCACTTGCCGTTTCGTGTCCGGAGCAACTTCATCATGGGGCGTATTGGCATTCACAATCAGCAAGAGGCTGTCCCGATCGACTTCAAGCGGATGCGGGAAGTCGCTCGTGCCGTCCTCGACGGCGAGGACGAAAGCGAGGCCGAGATAAGTCTCGCCTTCGTGGACAACGCGACCATCCACGTTCTCAACAAGCGCTATCTCGATCACGATGAGCCGACCGACGTGCTGAGTTTCCCGCTGAGCGAGGCGAAGGCGAAGCATCTCTCGGGCGAGCTCGTCATCGGCGCCGAGGTGGCCCTTGTCCAGGCAGCCGAGCGCGGCCATGACGTGCAGGCCGAATTGGCCCTGTACGTCATTCACGGTCTGCTGCATCTGTGCGGCCAAAGCGATCATGACGACGGCGAGAGAATGGCGATGCGCGAGCGGGAGCGACACTATCTGAAGCAGCTCGGCTATCCGGACATTGCCCCGCGTGAGGACGACTGAGCCAGGGGAAAGAGCCAGACAAGCTCACGAGAAACGCGGTGTGCGGCGTAGCGGATGCACCCACTACGCCGCAAGCGGCAAGACAGGCAGGGTCACTTCTTCAGCCACCTGTTGAACTATTCCACGTCCAGGCAACCCTCTGGCCGAGGTCCTCACGATTTGGCTCCAAGCAACCTGAAATACGGTGCGCAGTGCGGACATTGAGAAATGTGTTGACGCACCCGCTCGCGGGAGGCCGGGGGCAACTCATTCTTGACGTAGGCTTCGGCGAGCTTTCTGGCTTCCGTGCAAGTGATGCCACCGAAGTTGGGTTCTGGTTCTGGTTTGGGATCGAACCCAAGCCGCAACACCCACACTCCTGCCGCAGCCACTCCCGCCGCCGCCGCTATGGCTCCAGCGCGCAGGAACAGCCGCCTGCGGCTGCGCCTGCGCAATCTGCCGGCCAGGCGCGCGATTTCGCCGGGGGGACAGGCGGTCCAGTCCGGATCGGGGGACTTCTTGTTGTGCAATGGATCGCTCATATCCGAAATTCCGAGGTAGGAATGCTAGTTCGGTCGTCTTCTCCAACCATTTTCGCAGTTCCTCAGCCTGTCTTCCGTGAGGCAACTCACAACGGATGCGGTTCTTTGAGTGGCTGCCGGGCGGAGGACTTGCCCACCGG
>JBBRIK010000441.1:0-5470 GCA_038221045.1 Gemmatales bacterium | reverse complement strand
CCCATTTGGCTTTTTTCATGAGATGCCGCCGCGCACCGGCTCAGTCGTCTGCGATCTCGATTACACCTGGAACGATCAGGAATGGATGGCGAAACGGCATCGCTACAATAGCATCGAAGCCCCGATCAACATTTACGAGATGCACTTCGGCTCCTGGCGGCACGCGCCCAATGAACTCCGCTCGCTGAGTTATCGTGAGATGGCCGAGCCATTGGCGGAGTATCTCACAAGCATGGGCTACACCCATGTCGAGTTCTTGCCGCTGATGGAGCATCCCTTCTATGCCTCGTGGGGCTATCAGGCGACCGGCTTCTTCGCGCCGACGTCGCGCTTCGGTACGCCCCAAGATTTGATGTACCTCATCGATTACTTGCATCAGCACGCCATTGGCGTCATCCTCGACTGGGTGCCGTCGCACTTTCCGACCGACCTTCATGGCCTCATTTATTTCGACGGCACGCATCTCTACGAGCACGCCGACCCGCGCCAGGGGATGCATCAGGAATGGGGCTCGGCCATCTTCAACTATGGCCGCAATGAAGTACGCAGTTTCCTCATCTCCAGCGCCATCTTCTGGCTCGAGAAGTATCACATCGACGGCTTGCGCGTCGATGCGGTCGCCTCGATGATCTATCTCGATTACGCTCGCAAGGAGGGCGAGTGGATCCCAAACGAGTATGGCGGCAAGGAGAACATCGAAGCGCTGACGTTCATCCGCCGGATGAACGAAGAGGTCTATCGCCGTTTCCCCGACGTGCAGACGATCGCCGAGGAATCGACGTCCTGGGCGATGGTGTCGCGTCCGACCTGGATCGGCGGACTCGGCTTCGGCCTGAAGTGGGACATGGGTTGGATGCACGACACGCTCAAGTACATGCAGACCGATCCGGTCCATCGCCGCTACCATCACAACCTGCTGACGTTCCGCGGCCTGTATGCGTGGACCGAGAACTTCTGCATGTCGCTGTCGCACGATGAGGTTGTCTATGGCAAGCGCGCGCTGCTGAACAAGATGCCGGGCGACTGGTGGCAGCAGCGAGCGAACCTGCGTCTCTTGCTGGGCTATTTGATCGCCCAGCCGGGCAAGAAGCTGCTGTTCATGGGCGGCGAGTTCGGCCAGTGGAACGAGTGGAACCACGATCGCAGCCTCGACTGGTCGCTGCTCCATCATAGCGAGCATGCCGGCATCGCGCGCTGGACGGCGGACGTCAACAAGTTCTATCGCGACGAACCGGCGATGCACGAGTTGGACTGCGACCCGGCCGGCTTCGAGTGGGTGGACGCCAACGACGCCGACCACAGCATCGTGGCGCTGTTACGTCGAGGGAAATCGACCGAGGACTTGGTCCTGATCATGTGCAACTTCACGCCGGTACCGCGTTACGATTATCGCGTCGGCGTGCCGGTGGGCGGCTTCTGGAAGGAAGTGCTGAATAGCGATAGCGGCGACTATGGAGGCAGCGGCCTGGGCAATATCGGCGGCCGGGAAGCCTGGTGGACACAATCGCACAATCGGCCCTTCACGCTGAGCATGACGCTGCCGCCGCTGGCGATGGTTGTTTTCAAGCGTCAGGGATGATCTCGTCCGCTTTTCTGGTGGAACCGTGACGACAACGCGCCCTGTCGATTTCGCCCGTCATTTTCCCGAGAACGGTATGAAGCTGCTGTTGCAGCAGCCGGACAACCTCCGCGACCTGCTCCGCATCGCCGGTTCGCCTCTGGTCCCGCGTCTCGATTTCAAACGTCTTCAGTTCGATCCGACGAACTACGTCCAGCGCGACTATCGCCACGTCGAATCCGATCTGGTTCTGCGCGTTCCTCTGAAGGGCCGGCGGCGTGCCCTCCTGGTCTACATCCTCCTCGAACAGCAGAGCGAACCCGATTCGTTCTTGCAGTTTCGCGTCTTGCAGTACGACGTTGCCATTCTGAGTGCGCAGATGCGATCGTGGTTGCAGGACCACGATTCGGTGCAAGGGTTCCGCTTTCAACCCGTGTTGCCGATCATCTTCTACACGGGTCTTCGTCCCTGGCCGGACCCGGGAGGGCTGGCCCAACTTTTCGCGCCGGTCCCCGAACTCGAAGAGTATCTCCCGTCCTTGAAACCGCTCTTCATCAACCTGCGCGATACGGACCCGGATCAACTGGTGGGCGAAGGCGGGGCGTTCGGCCAGGTCTTGCGTCTATTCCAGGCCCGCCGCGAGCAGCAGCCGGCGTTCGGCGAACTGCTGGAGCAATCCGTCCGCACGCTGGAAAAATTGCCGCGTTCGAGCGGGATGCGCTGGCAGGAACTGATGTCGTATCTGCACGCCCTGGTGTATCATGAACGAGCGCCGGCCGAGCATGCGGAATTGCAGGAGCAGATCGAGGAGTCCGCAATGACCGCCGACGCCAGGAGGTGGGTGAGATGAAGAAGACCATCGCTGACATGTTTCGCGAGGAAGGAGAGAGAAGAGGCATCGAGGAAGGAGAGCGAAGAGGTCGCGAACGCCAGCTCGTAAGCCTGCGCGAAATGTTGCTGGAACTGTTTCGGAAACATTCCCACGAACCGGACGCTGAGACGCTTTCGGCCATTGAATGTTGTCAAAATCCGGAGCAGTTGCGCGAGTGGTTCTGGTCGGCGTACCAGGCGGAAAGTCTCAACGACGTCAAATTTCAGAATGCGAACTGATTGCCGGAGACAGGAAGAGACGGGTCACGATGCCTTCTGAAGCGTCCTCAAGGGTTCACCGCCGATGCCAGGAGGTGGGTGAGATGAGAAAGACCATCGCTGACATGTTTCGCGAGGAAGGAGAACGAAGAGGCATCGAGGAAGGAGAGCGAAGAGGCATCGAGGAAGGAGAGCGAAGAGGCATCGAGGAAGGAGAGCGAAGAGGTCGCGAACGCCAGCTCGTAAGCCTGCGCAAGTTGTTGCTGGAACTGTTTCAAAAACATTCCTACAAACCGGACGCTGAGACGCTCTCGGCCATTGAACAGTGCCAAAATCCGGAGCAGTTGCACGACTGGTTTCGGTCAGCGATCGAGGCGGAAAATCTCAACGACGTCAGATTTCAGAATGCGAACTGATTGACGGAGACACGAGGAGACGAGTCATTGTGCTTTCTGAAGCGTCCTCAAGGATGGACCGCCGATGATAAGAGGGGGAGATGAGAAAGACCATCGCTGACATGTTTCGCGAGGAAGGTTACGCAGAGGGCTGTCTAAACGCCCTACGCAGGCTATTGCTGGAACTGATTCGTAGACGTTTTCACGAACCGAATGCCGAAGTGATCTCGGTCGTCGAACGTTGCCGAAATTCGGCTCGGTTGCACGACTGGTTCTGGTCGGCGGTGAACGCTCGCAGTCTCAAGGACGTCGGCATCCAGGACACACCCTGAATACCGACGCCGCGATCGTCTCAGATCAGTTCCTTCATCGCCTCGGCCTCGACGAGGTGTTGCGGCCGCCCTGTCGGATCGTTGATCGTCGTCGTCGCCGGGTCGATGCCCAGGCAGTGATACAACGTCGCGTGGATTTCGGAGAACTTGACCGGCCGGCCCACGGCATATTCGCCGAGACGATTCGTCGAGCCGATGGCCTGTCCTGTCTTCAGCCCGCCGCCCGCCAGCAGAGCGCAACTCACCTGCGGCCAGTGATCGCGGCCAGCGCCGGCATTGATGCGAGGCGTCCGCCCGAACTCGCCCCAGACGATGACGCACACGTCGTTCAGCATGCCCCGCACTTCGAGATCGTCGATCAGGGCGGTGAGGCACTGATCGAGCTTGGCGCCATGATCGCGGACCAAGGCGAAGTTCTGGCCGTGGCTGTCCCAACGCCCATAGCTCAGCGACACCACGCGGACGCCCGCCTCGATGAGCCGGCGAGCCATTAACAGTTGATCGTTGCAGGTCGGCGCACCGTCGTACTGGAACTTGTAGGGCTTGCCGTCGCCGTAGCGGTCGCGCAGTTTGGCCGGCTCCTTGCTGATGTCGAGGGCGTCGAGAAGCTTGCTCGACGTGAGGACGCTGAGCGCTCGCTGCTGCAGTGCATCCATCCCCTTGACTTGCCCGGCAGCATCGACGTCGCGCTTGAGGGAGTCGAAACTGGAGAGCAGTTTGCGGCGATCGTGGATCTGATCGAGGGCGACGCCCTTGAGCGTCAGACTGTCCATGCCCTGGCCGTCCGGCTTGAAGGGAGCGTGAGGCAGGCCGAGGAAGCCAGGCATGCCGGCGTCGGACCACGGCATATGCTGCGTTCGCTTCGCCAGGCCGACGAACGGCGGCACCGACGGATCGACCGGTCCCTTGACCTTCGAGACAGCGGCGCCGAGACAGGGGCGTCCGCCCAGACTCGCCAGCGATTCCTGCGTCCAGCCGGTGTTGCACTGGAAGGCATAGTGATCGCCGCGAGCGCCGACGACGGAGCGGATGAAGACGCACTTGTCCGCGCGGGCGGCGATCAGCGGGAAGGTCTCGCCGATCTGAATACCGGTGACGTTGGTGTTGATCGGCTTGAATTCGCCGCGCACGTCGGCTGGTGCTTCGGTCTTCAGTTCCCACATGTCCTGATGCGGAGGCCCGCCACCGAGGAAAACGTTGATGACGGCCTTGTGTCGGGTGCCAGTGACGCCAGCGGCCGCTTCGGCGCGGAAGATGTCGCTGAGCGTGAGACAGCCGGCGCTCAACCCGAGACCGCCGATCTTGAGGAAACTGCGTCGCGACACGCCATCGCACAGACGTGAAGTGCGCCCGTAGATATTCAGCATGATCGAATCCCCCCTGCGAATCGAGATCGAAGCGGAATGACGGCGCAAGGCCGTGAGGTGTCCTCTCGGAGGACGGCGGGTGTTTTGGGAGTGGCGACACTCAACTCCCAGCAGATAACGTAAACCGAGCGGCGCAGCGTGTCAAGGAAAACTGTCAGGAGTCACCCTCGCACAGAGGAGGTCGCTCTCCCCTGAGACTCTCTGACCGCTTGCGGCTTTGCAGAAGACCGCTAAGCCGCAAGCGGCAAGAAGGTATTTTTCCCATCCAACCTTAACGCTTCTCCTCCACGATGATGCTGGCGATTCGCTCCGCGAGCGCGCCGATGGTGCGCGAAGGATTGACGCCCAGGGGACGGGGCACGATCGCTCCATCAGCGACGTACAGATTGCGATGATCGAACACCTCGCCTCGATGATCGACCACACCGGAGTCCCGGCTCGTTCCCATGTTGCATCCTCCCAGCGGATGAGGGGTAATCAGGTTGCGAGCCAGCTTCCAGGTCAACGGCACGTGAGGCGTTCCGCCCGTCGCCTTCGACAGACGCTCGTGCATGGCGACAATCTTGTCGAATACCGGAGAGCGTCCGGCGTTCCAGTCGAGGTGAAGGCGTTTCTTGCCAAAGAACCACCAGGGACGCCGCAAGCGCAGCGTTCCATCGCCGGCGTCGATGCCCTGGGCGAACCAGGGCATGACGTGATGAGACGGGTTGTTCCGCAGCATGACTCGCA
>JBBRIK010000440.1:0-5471 GCA_038221045.1 Gemmatales bacterium | reverse complement strand
CTTATTCGGTCCTCGTTCAAAGGTCACGGTTCGAGTTGAAAACACTTCTCACCGTAGCTCTGGACTGATTCTCAATCGATAAGTTTGCCCAGTTCCTGCCGCAAGCGTTTCAGGACGCGGCTCTTGGCGAGAAGGACGGAGTTGAGGGATAGCGAAAGTTCCTCGGCCACCTGCGGGGCAAGGACTCCCTGAAGGACATGGCGTTGGAAAGCCTGCCAGGTGATCGGCGTAAAGTGCGGCTCCACCTGCTGGAGAAGCGTCGCGACGACATGTTCGTCGTGTTCGCGGTCCCATACGGCGCTCAGGGAACTGGCCGGCGACTCGAGTTCGCTCAGGTCATGGGTTGCCGTTTGATGCCGCTGGCGCGAGCGGAAGTAATCGCTGGTGCGATTCGCCAGGATGGCGCGCAGCCAACCTCGAAACGCACCCGGACCCCGCCGCTCGAACCCCACCACCTCGCGAAAGACGACGAGCAACACGTCCTGACTCAGGTCGTCGATGGCGTGCTCTTCCACTCCCGCCCGCGCCATCCACGAGCGCAGCAACGGCTGATACAGCTCGAGCAGCCGACGCCAGTCGTCGTCGGTCGGCTTGTCGCCGAGTCGATCGAGGAGGCTGAGGGATGTTTCCATGCAGGACACTCCTCGTTCAGGGTTTGGCCTTGGTCGGGGGGTCGGGCAACCGCCAGACGACGATGTCGCCCGTGGCTTGCAGGGGACAGCAGGCGACAAAGCGACCGTCAGCGGACACCGCCGGATCACCTGGGGCTCGGATGCCGCTGGCAAAGCAGGCAGCCTGCTTCCCCGTCACGAGGTCGAGGACGATGAGGGCTCCGTCGGGCAAGGCGAGTGCCAGGACGGGCGGGCGCGTGCGACCGTAGAAGGCGGAGGTCCGGTAGTCGGCTGGGTCGCCCGCGAAATCCACAGGCACCGTGCGCACGAGCTGGCCCGTGGCAACTGCATAGACCGGGAAGGCGTTCCCGTCAACCAGTTCTCTGCCCAGTACCTCCCGCCCGCCAGGGAGAACAGTCTCGACTTTGATTTTCCCGTCCTGCTTCCTGGCGAAATCACCCACCTCCTTGCTGCCCCAGAAATCCGTCGAGTGGTCATACGCGGCCAGTTGCTCGCCTGTCGTCAGGTCGAGGTTCGCCGAGCCGCCGGGCCACATGACCCAGGCGCGCTGACCTCCCGGGAAGGGGATGATGGGGGCCACCCCCCTTGGGTACTTGCCGAACCGGCGGATCACCTTGCCTGTCTCCGTGTCGTACAGGGCCAGAACGTTCCCATCGGCATCGGTCGGGATGTGGATGAGGACTTGCTTCCCGTCCGGCGTGAACCGGGCTGGATAGCCTTCTAGCTCGTGGAGGGGTTTCCCGGAGACCACATCCCAGACACATGCCTTCCCCCGCCAGTGCTGCGAGAGCAGACGGCTGCCGTCGGGCGACAGCTCGACGTAAATGTTCTCCAGGCCGGGAATCCGCTGGCGGAACACCTCGCGGGCCTTCGCCTGCGCGGGCGGCAGGTCCGCCAGGCGGATGACGGTGAGCGTCTTCGCCGTCAGCACGGCGGCGAAGCGGTTGTCCTCCGAGATGCCCAACCTTTTGAATTCGCCCACGGCAGCCATCTCATCAGCCGACAGGCGCAACACGCCCAGATCTTTCCCGTCGAAGGGCACCTGCTGCTGATGGATCTCCCCCTCAGCGGTGAAGACGATCAAACAGCGATAGTCCACCGAGAACTCGAGGCCGACCCAGTTCGGGATGTGAAGCCTGCCTGTGAGTCCCTCCCCGATCTTGCCGCTCATCAGGCCGACCCGGACCCACTTTCCATCCGCACGCAGTTCACCCACATCGCCGGATGCCGACTCGCCGTCGGCGAACAGGAATAGCAGGGTGATCATCTCCTTCCAACCGGGGAAGCCCTCGACCGCCTTGTTCTTCTCCACATCCCAGAATATCCAGGGCTTTCCCTTCTCCAAGCGCACCAGGCAGCGCTTCCCATCGGGCGTGAAGGCCCGATCCTGCGGCTGCTTCCTGTCCGCCCAGGAGTGGAGGGGCTTCATCGCCGTCAGGTCGAAGAGGGTGAGGCCGACCTGGCCGCCGTAGAGCAGATGCTTGCCTCCCGGAGCGACGGTCATGTTCCAGAAGCCCGGAACCTTGGCCTCCCGCGACACCTTCCCGGTCCCGGTGCCGTACACCTTGAGCGTGTCCTGGTAGGCCACGACGATCTCCTTGCCGCCGCCGATGAACCGCGCCATGTAGCCTGGCACCTCGAACAGCCTCTTGCCCGTCGCTACTTCAAACACGTCGAGAGCTACGCCCTTCCCGTGGTCGCGCGTCACCAGGGCGTAGGTCCCGTTGTCACTTACATGCACGTCGTAATAGCGGTTGCCCGCCGCTGGCGTCAGGGGGATCGTGCGAACCTTCTCGAGAGTTGGCGGCTTCGGCTTTCCCTTGATTTCTGGCGGCAGGTCCACCAGCCGCAGGACGTAGAGCGATTTCGTCGTCATCACTGCGGCGTACCGGTCGTCTTCGGAGACAGCGGTGAAGCCTTCGTTCCCCACCGCGTGTGGGGGGAGTTCGTCCTCCGGGGGGAACTCGTACTCTCCAAGTTCCTTGCCGTCGAAGGGGAACTGGTACAGGCGGACGCGGCGCTCGTAGCGGGCAAGGTAGGAACGCGACCAGAGGCTGTAGGCGCCGGTGACATATCCTGTCGCCGGCGAGAATGCGGGAAGGGTTTCGACCACCTTGCCCGTCTTCACATCTACCCGGACCAGCCGCTCGCCCCGAACCGCGAAGGCTGTCTCTCCGACTCCCGTGTACGAGAAGATGAGCTTCTCCCCCCGCAGGCCCGGATAGTCGTCCGATGCCTGGTTATTCTCGATGTCCCAGACGATCCCGGGCGCGGTCTTGCTCTGCCGCACGAGAACACGCTTGCCGTCCTCCGAGAAGTGAGGCGCGTCCAGGTCCTCAATCGGCCAGGTGTGCATGTCCTTCATCAGCGTCAGGTCGAACAGCACCAGCCTACCACTGTAGTTGTAGATCATGTGCTTGCCGCTCTGCGCGAGGTTCAGGCCCGAGTAGTTGGGCCATTTCTCCTTGGCCTCCCGCAGCAGCTTGCCCGATTTCGCCTCGTAAACCCGAAACCGATCACCGACGACGAGGAGACTCTTGCCATCGTCGATGAAGATCGGATGGACCCCCCGGCATTGGAAGATGACCTTGCCCGTAGCCGTGTCATACACCTCCACCAGCCCGCCCCACTCCGGCGGATTCGGAGTGGTCAGGGCGACATACTTGCCGCCCTTGCTGATGGCAGTGCTGATTCGGCGATCCTTCGCGTCGGGGACCGGGATGCGGCGAACCAGTTCGACCTTCGTTCCCGCCTTCGGCTCTTCCTTGGCCACCGGGGGCGAGTCCTTCTTGATGCGTTCGATCTTCGCCAGAACCACCTCGCCGCGCGTCAGCGCCGCCCTGTCGATGTCGAGCTTCAGCCCCTCGCCGCCCTTCAGTTCCAGCCCGTAGACGCCGGAGCGGAGTGTGATGGTCTTGTCAGTCTTCGTATCGATGATGCGGACGATCTTGCCGCCTTGCTTGACGATCACCTCGACGTCATCGCTCTCGGTGGTGATGACCAGCTCGCCCTTGTCGGTCTGGATGCGATACACGACGATACCCGCGGCCAGCGCTGCCGTCCCAAGAAGCACCGCGGCCGCGACAGCCCAGGGCCATACGCGACGCGGCTTCTGTTCCTGGGGCTTCGTGAAGGGAGTGAGCGCCTCGGCCACCTCGCCGGGGGTCTGATAGCGCTGTTGCGGCTGCTTCGCCAGCATGCGACGCAGCACCGCCGCCAGTCCCGCGGGCAACTCGCGCATCGAAGGGATGGGCTGCTCGCGGTGAGCGAGGATCTTGCGCAGGGGCGTCGTCGCGGGGTAGGGAGCCTGCCCTGTCACCAAGTAGTACAGAGTGCAGCCAAGAGAATACACATCGGCGCGAATGTCGGCACTGCGTGCGTCCTCGGCCTGCTCGGGGGCCATGTATTCGGGAGTACCCATGACCGCGTTCTCGGCGGTCAGCCCCTCCGGTCTGATCTCCGCCGTCAGGGATGCCAGGCCGAAGTCCAGCACCTTCACCGTTCCGCCCTCGGTCAGGATCAAGTTCTCCGGCTTGATATCGCGATGGACCATGCCGCGCTCATGCGCGTGTTGCAATCCCAACGCCGCCTGACGGATATATTCGCACGCTTCCACGAGAGGCAACGGGCCTCGCTCCTTCACGAGACGCGCGAGAGTGGTGCCGGCGATGTACTCCATGACCAGAAAATGTGTATCGCCGACATTCTCGGCGTCGAATGCCTGGACGATGTTCGGGTGCGACAGGCGGGCGGCGCCGCGCACCTCGCGTTGAAATCGCTCCACCGCGGTCGAGTTGGCCGTGAACGCGCGATTGATCACCTTCAGCGCCACCGCTCGTTGCATCAAGCGATGCTCGGCCTCGTAGACGGTACCCATTCCGCCCTGCCCCAGGAGGCGCAGCAGGCGATAGCGTTCGTGATGGGCCAGGGCATCGGGGACGGACGCTTCCCAGGTATCGGCATCGCGAGGCGAATTCAACGGGGTCAGCCCCATCGTCTCCGATTCAACGGGGGAGAGGTGGGCGTCCAACGTCTGCCCCTGGACGTCGCGGATGGTGTCGCGCCGTTGTTCCCCGCGAGCGTGGACCGCTCGCAACAGTCCCACGAGCCGATCGTCCCCCGCCCCTGCTGCCCGCGTCTGACAGGACGGGCAACCGGCAACATGGTTCTCAATGTCGGAGAGACGATTTCCGTCTATCTGTCCCAGAGAGAAAGCGCTCAATTCGTCGGCGCTGGGATGGATCTCGAGAGCAGGCATGGGATCTCCTCGCGGAACAACATGTGTCATTTGTCAGTCAGATAGTGCATGAGACACCCGTTCCTGTCACGAAATCCGAAATTATCCACAGTTTCCCGACGGCGATCCGATCTCTGATAGGGAGGAAGTGACCACGACAGGTCAATGAGATCTGGCGCGGTTATCCACTCGCGGGCCCGTGCGAAGATTTCAACTCGATGCAGACGTATTTGAAGAAGAGAAAGCTTTCGGAGAGGCAATGGTGGACAACGGCCGCTACTGTGACCCAAGCATTACGCCGTCCAATGTCCCGAAAACGGTCGGGAACCGTGCTTGGCCAGCCACTTTTTCTTCGTTTGCCTGAAACAACAATTGCGTGCCACACTCGCGAACGAATGTGGCACGCAACTTTTAGGAAATGCCAAGCACGTCGGGCATACGCCTCGACGCTCGCCTGCCGCTCAGCTCTTGACCTCGAACTCGGCGTCCTGCACGTCTCCCCCCTTGCCGGCGGCGGCCCCATCAGCCCCCTCCTGCGGAGCGGCCTGGCTGTACAGGTGCTGCGCCATCGCCTGCGACGCTCGCGTCAACTCCTCCACCGC